>CAYSHU010000011.1:0-22349 GCA_964430965.1 uncultured Ruminococcus sp.
GGAAAACCGCAATTAAATCGGCTTTTCCTTATGTGTAGCTCTCATAATCCGTTAAATAACCGAGCACGATAAGCGGGATTTTCATATCCGAGGCGATTTTTTCACACTCGGAAATCTCCTCGCTTGTTATCACGTCAACGACCGTAAACGACGTTTTTATCCCCAGAGCGCGAACGTCCTCGGAGAATTTCAGCATTTCGTCAAACGCCGCCTCGCCGAAGCTCGGGCGTGTGACCTCGTTGTAGCGCTTGGCGTTCGGAGCGTTTAGGCTTATCGAGAAGCTGTCGACAACTCCCTTGAACCGCGAAACGTCAAAGTTCTTGTGGATAAGCCGCAAAAGACCGTTTGTGTTGACGCGTATCTTCATCGCTGAATTAGCCTTGATGTACTCCGCGGTTTTCAAGAGCATATCCGCGCGGACGGTCGGCTCGCCGTAGCCGCAAAAAACAGCCTCCTCTATCCCCGCCTTATCGAACCGCTCAAACGCCTCGCATATCTCCTCAAAGCTCGGCTCGTGCTCCAGCCAAAGGGAGCCGTTATCCTCGATGCTGTCGCCGTTTTTCCGTATGCAGAAAACGCAGTCGCATGGGCAGCCGTTTGTGATGTTTATATACATTTTCCCGTCGAATTTGTAGAATATTGTCATATTATCCCCCATTTTACAAATATTCATTGTAATTATACCATATATTGTGGAGATTGTCAATACTTATTTTAAATAAGAAGCGCGAAAAAGAAAACGCCGCGGGTGCGGCGTTTTTCTGATACTCCTAATCACTTTTTCGAAAAGAACTGTAAAATTCGTCTTCATTTAAAAACGGATCTCTGTCTTTAAAATCAACATAATATTTAGCCTTGCCGTTTTCAAAATTTTTAATCCACACGTCGTATGATTTTAAGAATGCGCCTTCATTATGCCAATACTGATAAAAATCATAAAGCCATCCCGCTTCTCTCGGAGTTGAGCCCTGATCGTCAACATAAATAATAACCACTAAGCCGCCGGTGTATGGAAACATCTCCTTATAATTATCCATAAAGTTATAGATGGTATGTGCATCTATTTCTCGCGGTTCAAAAAAACCGGCTTGAATAATTTTATCAAATTGCGCAATGGCTCTCGCTCCACAATAACCATCTACCAGAATCTTCCCTCCTTCGGCAGTAATTCCAAATTCAATATTATCACACTCAAAGACTATATAGTCCATAATATTATTCCATAAAAAGATTTGTGCCGAATTATATTCCTCACTCACAATTTTTGCATCGGGATAATGTTCCTCGGCGTATTCAAGAATCACCTGCTTGTTTCTTCTGGCGCCCCGCTGCCACGGAAGGAGCAGATTTCGATTAAGAATCCAAGTTGTAAAAATCATTGCGAAAATTACCCCAAATACAAGGAGTAAAACCAACAGGATTTTCTTTATGATTGGAGGCTTGACAGCGATGTTGCCTTTATCGTTTGGGGCACCGCAGTATTTGCAAAATTTTTCCTCGCTGTCGCTTGTCATTCCGCAGTTTTTGCAAATTATCTTCATAATGCACACCATACCTTTCTAAGAAAGCGCCGATTATTTCACGAACAAGGCTTCAATGATTTTCTCCCCGCAGGCGGCGGGGAGAAACGGTATGTTACGCAGTTGGCGGCAATTTGTTAATCACGTTCAAAAACAGGTTCTGGATAACCTTGTTGTAGTCGATGCTCATTTCGAGTATCTTTTCCTCAAGCGCGAAGCCGCCCGCCATTGTTTTGTGCCCGCCGCCGGAGCCCACACCCTTAAGCGCCTCGGAGATTATCTTCCCCGCGTCGAGCTCGTCAAGCTCGGAGCGGACGGAGAACTTGAAGCCGTTCGGACGATGAGTGTAGACAACGACGAACTTCACGAGGTCAATATCGAGAATGAAGTCGGAAACCGTCGCGATAAAGCCCTCCTTGCAGGAGAAGTTGAGATAAGCAAAGCCGACCTCGTTGTATATCTCGATATGGCGAAGCGAGTCGGAAAACGCGTTGAGCTCGCTGTATTCGATCTCCGCCGCCTGATAGCGGCGTATCTGCTGGTGGTTGCTTTTCGGGAAAAGATAACCGTAAATGTCAACGTCAAGCGGCGTTACTCCGCGCGTGAAGTTGCGCGTGTCGCACTTCAAGCCGTAAAGCAGCGCGGTAGCTACGTGCTCGGACATTTCCACGCCGCACTCGCGGTAATAATCAGCGATTATCGTCGCACAGCTTCCGACGATGCGCACGTCCATAAACTTGTAATCCTCCACCTCGACGAACGTCGGGTGATGATCTATGCAAGCGACCTCGTCGCCGATAAGGTCGTCGATGTTGCCGCTGCCCTTTTGACTGTCTACGGTGATGATGTAATCCTTTTCCGTCATCATGCTGCCCTCGTCAAGCTCGTCGCCAAGCATCTCGATTTCGAGGTCGGCAACCATATTCGAGGTGACGGCGCGCTCTACCGCGCCGTGGTGACATATCGTCGTTTCGATTCCGAAATGCCGCAGCAGCACCTGAAGCCCAAACGCGCTTGCGATAGCGTCCTGGTCGGGGAAGTTATGCGTCTGAATAAACACGCGGTGCCCTTTCAGCAGATTTATAAGCTCATTAACTTTACTTGCCATTTAAACGGCTCCTTTATTTTTAAACAATAGGCGAAAACGAAAAGCTCATATTCACCCACATACTATTTTAACATATTTTTCATCAAGTTTCAAGTAGATTTGAGATATATTAAAGCGTGATTTTGCACAAAAGTTATTAACATTTTAGGTGATTTAGCATTACAAAAACTCACGGAAAAAGTTGACGGATTTGCATTTATTTCGCACAAATTTTCTTGGCTAATCGCGGAATACTAACGCTATAATCACAAGAAAAGAGGAATTGCAATGCATTTAAATAAGCTTGTCGCCGCGGCGCTGGTGCTTACCGCTTTGATAAAACCCGCCGCGGGAGATTTAGAGCAGATCGACAACACAAAGGTCGCGTGGGGCTTGGGGGCTTCAGCGGATTCGTTCGGAAGACCTATAGACGCGGTTAAAGCCGAGGAGCAATATTCCGAGCGGCACGCGCTTTTCGTCGGAGAGGCGGAGCGAAAGCGGCTTTGGCTGACATTTGACGAGGGCTACGGAAACGGCTACACGGAGAAAATCCTTGACGTTTTAAAGGAAAAGAACGTCCGCGCGGTGTTTTTTGTGACGTATGACTACGCGCGGGACAACCCAGAACTTATCCGCCGAATGATAGACGAGGGGCACACGGTCGGAAACCACACGAAAACGCACCCGTCGCTGCCCGAGTGCTCCGTTGATGAGGTTAAAAACGAGCTTTCCGAAACGCACGATTTCATCAAGCGCGAGTTCGGCTATGATATGTACGTCATGCGCCCGCCAAAGGGCGAGTTCTCGGAGCGAGTTTTAGAGTGCGCGAAATCGCTCGGCTACACGACCGTCCTCTGGAGCTTCGCCTATTTCGACTGGGACGTTGACAAACAGCCCGCGCCCGACGCGGCGTTCGAGAAAATAACGTCCAAAACCCACCCGGGCGCGGTTTATCTGCTTCACGCCGTTTCCTCCACAAACGCGGAAATTCTCGGAAGAGTAATTGACAGCTGGCACGATAGCGGGTATATTATTACCCCTATGTAAGCGCACTCTAAAATCTATGCAAATTCCCCCGCCTAAGGCGGGGGAATTTGTATTATTCTGTATCGGATTTCAACTGCTCGAAAATCTTCGCGGTTCTCGCGGACGGTCTTTCAAAATACGCGGACGAAACGAATTTGACTTTCGCGCCGTTTGAGATGTAGGAATAAAGCTCCGCGTTGCTGTAAAGCGTTTCCGTGGAGAGCGCGTCGCTTGCTATAATGAATTTCGGCGTTTCCTCGGGGAGACTCTCGGTTGAGGCGTAGCCGCTTTCCTTGCAGAGATTATTCCCCGAAAGGCTCAGCGCCGCGCTTTCAAACGTTCCGCTGCCCGCTATCGTGAGCTTTTCCGTTACATAAACAAAGCTCTCAAGGCTTACCGTTTTCGCTGTCTTTTCGAGCTCCGAGCGCGCGCTCGCGGCAATCTGAACTGCTTTCGTATCGCCCTTTTCGCTGCCCGTTTTTTCCTTGCCGTAATACGCCGTCGCGACCTCGCGGTAAAGCGCGGAATAGCCCTCCAAATCAACGGGCGGCTTTGCCTCCAGCACGGGGATTTTTGCCTCGCTAAGCGCGTAAGTGTCGCGCTCGGAAAGCGGAGAGAGCGTGAAAACCGCGTCGGGCTTCAGCGCAATGATAGCGTCGATGTCGGGATTTTCGGCGCTGCCGACCTTCCGGGCGGCAATACTCTCCGGGAAATCGCAATAAACGCTTATTCCGACGAGCGTGTCCCAAAGCCCGAGCTCGCAGATTATCTCGGTCAAGGCGGGCGACAGGCAGACTGCCTTCCCGACTGCCTTTTCAAGACGCACGCCGCAGACGTTCGCGGGAAAGCTCGCCTCGGACGTTTCCTCGGCCGAAACGATTATCTCGGACTGAACCTCGGAAGGGGACGTTTTATTGTCGCAGCCGGCGGCGCAAAGAAGCATCGCGCCGCTTAGTGTAATTGCTAAGAATTGTTTCAAGGATTTTTTCATGATGTTTACCCCAATTTCTTTTATAATTTTATTATTTTATTTCTCTGCGTCTCCGACGGGGAAAAACGGTTTATTCTCCTCGTCGCTGATAATGTCGTCGACGAACTGCCGCGCCGTTCTCGGGGAGCGCCCGCCGCGCTGCAGCGCGAAGCGTTCCGCCTTGGCAAACAGCGTTTCCTCGGGGATTTCAAGCCCCGCGTCGTCCGCGAGCTGCTTTACGATCTCGAGATAAACGCGCTTATCGGGCTTTGTGAACGTTACGAACAGCCCGAATCTATCGGATAAGGACATACTCTCGTCGATTGCGTCCGCGCCCGAAATTTCTCGCTCGGCGGCGGTTTCGCGGATTATCTTGCGGCGGTTGGTCGTCGCGTAGATGAGAATATTTTTGGGACGCGCGGAAAGCGAGCCCTCCAGCGCGGCTTTTAAAATTCCAAAGCGGTCATCGTTCTCGGCAAAGGAAAGATCGTCTATCATCACGATGAAATGCAGCGGGATTTTTTTCAGAATATCAAAGAGCCTCGGCAAAAGCGCGACATTGCTTTTGGAAATTTCTACCATTCGAAGATATTTGGATTCGTTCAGAATTGCCTTAACCGTCGAGGATTTTCCCGTGCCGCGGTCGCCGTACAAAAGCACGTTCTGCGCGGGTCTGTCGGATAAAAAGCGGACGGTGTTTTCGATGACCAGGCGGCGCTGCTCCTCGTAGTTTTTGAGATCCGAAAGGCGAATTTTGTCGTGCTCCTCAACGGCGTGGAGCTCTCCGTCAAACGTAAACGCCTTATACCTCGCGAACATTCCGCTGCCGTTTTTTCGTATGTAATCGAGGAAATATTCGGGCGTGTAATCGAATGTGCCGTTGTCATACAGCGGCAGCTTTCCGAAATCCAGCGTGTCGTAAAACGTGTTGAGCCGTATCTGTAGCTGCGCGGCGGTTTCTCCGCAAAGGCTTTTCAGCACGTCGAGGTCATACCTCACCGCGTCCTTGCGCAGATGAAGCGGGTCGACCCTTGCCGAATCCCCGAACGCGAACTCCGTGGCTATCGGAGAATTTGAGAAAACCAGCATATCATGGAAGTATTCGGCGAGTGTTTTGCCGCTTTTCAGCACGTTTCCCACGATTTCCGAATAGCCCTCGAAGCTCAGCTCCTCTGAATTCTGGGAGCTTTGAAACAGCTTTTTAAAGCCGCAAAGCACGGGGTCGTTCTTAACGTTAAAGCAGCACATTCCCGCAATTAAATTTCTGAATTCAAGCATTGTTATCTCCCCTTTTTAATTATTTCGATCAGCTCCTCAAGGTCTGAAAGCGCGTTCATTCCGCCGAATTTGTTCCGCAAGCCCGCCGCGCCCGTTATTCCCTTGATGTACCAGCTCGCCTGGCGGCGCGCCTCCTTCATTCCCGTAAGCTCGCCCTTGTCCTCGCAAAGCAGCGCGATGTGACGGCGCATTATTTCGAGCTTTTCATCGAGCTCGGGCTCGGAGCGGGGCGTTTTGCCTTCAAAATAATCACGTATCTGCCCGAACAGCCACGGTCTGCCGTAGCTGCCGCGCCCTATCATCACGAGGTCGCAGCCCGTGTACTCGTACATTCGCAGGCAATCCTCGACGCTCGCGACGTCGCCGTTTCCGATTACGGGAATTGAAACCGCGCTTTTTACCGCCTTGATTATGTCCCAGTCCGCTTTGCCCGAATAAAGCTGCTCCTTGGTTCTTCCGTGGACGGCTATTGCCGCCGCGCCGTTCTCTTCGGCGATTTTCGCCATTTCGACGGCATTTTTCAAGCACGCGTCCCAGCCCGCGCGGATTTTCGCCGTCACGGGAATTCTTGTCACTTCCGCTGCCGCGCGGACGAGCTCCCCAAATAGCTCGGGAGTTTTCATCAGGGCGCTCCCCGCACCGCCGCAGACTATCTTCGGCATCGGGCAGCCCGCGTTGATGTCAATGATGTCGGGGCTGTACCCCTCGGCGATTTTCACCGCCTTAGCCATAAAATCGGGCTCCGCGCCGAAAAGCTGCACCGCCATAGGGCGCTCGACATCGCTTACGGAAAGGAGCTCCGCGGTTTTGCGGTCGGAATAGCACAGGCCCTTGCAGCTTGCCATTTCCCCGACGCAATAAGCCGCGCCGAATTCCTTTGCCATAAGGCGATAAGCCCTGTCCGCGACGCTTGCCATAGGAGCCAGCGCGGCGGTTTTTTCGATTGTTACGTTTCCTATTTTCAAATATTCCAAGTCCTCTTACCCTTTTTTAACGGTTATTTTACGACAATTTGCCCGAGCATAACCGCCGCTATTCCCACCGCAACGCTCAGCACGGCATACAGGATAAACACAAGCGTGCTCCCCTGCGACAGCAAGCCCCTCGCTTCGAGCGCGAACGACGAGAACGTAGTAAACCCGCCGCACACCCCGACCTTCAACAATAACAGAAGACGCGGGTCGAGCGAGCTTTTCTCGGCAAAGCCCGCGATTATTCCTATTGCAAAGCAGCCAAGGATATTTATCGTGAAGGTTTTTATCGGGAAGCCGTTCTCCGGCTCAAGCGGGATAAGCCCTATTAAATAGCGCAGAACCGCCCCCAACAAAGCCTCCCGCTCCAACCGCCAGACAATCAAACAATTTCCTCACCCCAAATTTCAACCGCGTTTCACCAAACATTCATATATATTTTAACACAATTTGCAAAACTTTGCAATAGGGGTGTTGTAATTTTTTGAAAAATGTGATACAATATATAGGAAAACGTTTTGTGAGATTATAAATTCGGGGGAAATTATGGAAAATACAGCATTGAAAAAAAGCGGCAGAGTTTATCTGCTGGACGAAATACGCGGGTTTGCCATTCTTTGTATGGTGGTTTACCACGCGATGTATCAGCTTCAATACAGCTTTGAGGTGGACGTTCCGATTTTCTTTGAGCCGTGGTTTGATTATATCCGCAATTTCTTTGCGGGAATGTTCATCTTCATTTCGGGGGTGATGTGCCGCTATTCCCGCGACAACACAAAGCGCGGCGCGAAGTGCTTTCTGCTCGGAATGATCGTGACGTTTGTGATGCCGTTCTTTTCGGAATACGGCATTACATTCGGGATTTTGCACCTGCTCGGCATTTCGATGATGATCTACGGAGTGCTTCAGCCCGCGCTTGAAAAAATCCCCGCGGTTATCGGGCTTGTGGTTTTCACGCTAATCGCGATGTTCACTTATAACGCCTCCTTTGGCTATCTGGGCTTTGGCGCGTTAAAGCTGGAGTTCTCAGAGAATCTCAAAAGCATAAGTGAGCTTTTCCCGCTCGGCATCATCGGGGATTCTTACTCCGCCTCGGACTATTTCCCGATAATGCCGTGGCTTTTCGTGTTCCTCGCGGGGAGCTATGTGGGCTGCTGGTTCAAAAACGGCTCGATGCCGAAGGGCTTCTACAAGCCGCATTGTAACTGGCTCGCGGCGGTCGGACGCGTGACTATCTGGATTTATATTCTCCACGCCCCGCTGATTTTCGGGATTTTCAGCCTTATTTTCAGATAAATTCCGTAAAATTCGGAAAAATTTTAGGGGTTGCAAAATTTTGAAAAGTGTTGTATAATAATAAAGTCGGACTGCAAAGTGCGGATAAAGCTCCGCTGTTTCACGCGGTTCGATTAAGCTGAAAAAATCGACATAATCGTTTACATATTGAAAGGAAGGCTTGTATGGCTAATACACGAATTATCCCCACTATCTCGCTGAGAGGCTTGGTTGTTTTTCCGTCCATGGTTTTGCACTTTGACGTTGGACGCGAGCGCTCGGTAAACGCGCTGAAGGCGGCGGCAAAATCCGACGGCGAGGTTTTTCTTGTGGCGCAGAAGGACGCTGCCGAAACTTCCCCCACCGCCGACGACATTTATTCCGTGGGCGTTGTGGGCGTTATAAAGCAGCTTCTCACGACTCCCGACGGCTCAACGAGAGTTCTCGTTGAGGGGCTTTACCGCGCTAAGACGGTGCGGCTTGTGTCCTCGGGGGACTATCTGAAATACGAGATAAAGCCTCTTCCCTCGCGCGGCGCGGCGCTTTCGGAGGCCACACAGGCGGCGGCGAAGCGGGCGCTTAAGGAGGTTTTCGAAACCTATGCGCAAATCTCCCCCAAAATGCCTAAGGACTTGTACGAGAGCATTATCACCGAGGAGGACTGCGCTCGGCTTTTTGATAAGGTTGTCTTCAACATCACAATGAAGCTGGAGGATAAGCAGACGCTGCTTGAAACAAACGGCGTTCTCCAGCGGATAAAGCTGCTTATCTCGATGATTGAAAATGAGATCGAGATTTTGATGACGGAGATTGAAATTCAAGAGCAGGTGCGCGAGGCGGTTGACAAAAACCAGCGCGATTACTATCTTCGCGAGCAGCTGCGGGCTATTTCACGGCAGCTCGGCGACGGCGACGACACCACCGAGGAGTGCGATGAGTACATAGAGAAAATCAAGGCGCTGAAGCTCCCCGAGGATTCCGAGGAGAAGCTCGTCAAGGAGGCGGAAAAGCTCCGCAGAATGTCCGGCTCCTCACAGGAATCGGCGGTATTGAGAAATTATCTCGACACGGTGCTTGCCGTGCCGTTCAACAAGCGCACAAAAGACAAGCTGAATATCGAGGCGGTGGAGAAAAAACTCGACCACGATCACTATGGGTTGAAAAAGGTAAAGGAGCGTATTCTCGAAACGCTTTCCGTGCGGGCTCTCGCACCTGATGTCAAGGGGCAGATCATCTGCCTATACGGCCCTCCCGGAGTCGGCAAAACGTCGATAGGACGCTCGATAGCGGAGGCGCTTGGGAGAAAATACGCGCGTATTTCGCTTGGCGGCGTTCACGACGAGGCGGAAATTCGCGGACACAGAAAAACCTACGTCGGCGCGATGCCGGGGCGCATTGTAAAGGCGCTTACGCAGGCGAAAAGCATAAACCCCGTAATTCTGCTTGACGAAATCGACAAAATGGGCAGCGACTATAAGGGCGACCCGTCCTCCGCGATGCTTGAGGTGCTTGACGCGGAGCAGAACAGCGCGTTTGTCGACAACTATCTTGAGGTGCCGATTGATTTGAGCGAGGTGCTGTTTATCACAACGGCGAACGACACCTCGACAATTCCCGCGCCGCTGCTTGACAGAATGGAGGTTATCGAGCTGTCGAGCTACACGCGCGAGGAGAAATTCAACATCGCGAAAAAGCATCTTGTTCCTAAACAATTGAAGAAAAACGGCGAGAGCTCCAAAACTCTTAAAATCTCCGACAAGGCTTTGTATTCGATAATCGACAGCTACACCCGCGAGGCGGGCGTGCGCAAACTGGAGCGCCGAATCGGCGAAATCTGCCGCAAAACGGCGAAAAAGCTCGTTTCGGGCGAGAAGGCTGTTAAAGTTACCGACGCTAACCTTGAGGAATTCCTCGGCGTGAAAAAATATCGCCCCGAGGCGCTTTCGGCGCGGGACGAGGTAGGCTTGGTGAACGGGCTCGCGTGGACTTCGGTTGGAGGAACTATGCTGCCGCTTGAGGTTCTGGTGCTTGAGGGCACGGGCAAGACGGAGTTTACGGGACAGCTTGGCGACGTGATGAAAGAATCCGCGAAGATTGCCGTTTCGCTGACGCGCTCGCTTGCCGAAAAATATCACATCGACCCGAGCTTCTATAAGGACAAGGACATTCACGTCCACGCGCCCGAGGGCGCTGTTCCGAAGGACGGTCCTTCGGCAGGCGTTACGCTGACGACCGCGCTGGTGTCGGCGCTTTCGGGAACTCCCGTTCGGCGCGACGTCGCAATGACGGGCGAAATCACGCTGCGTGGTAAGGTCCTCCCTATCGGCGGCTTGAAGGAAAAATCTATGGCGGCATACCGCGCGGGCATTAAGACGGTTTGCATACCTATCGAGAACGTTCCCGACTTGGAGGAAATCGACGATAAAGTCAAGGAAAATATAAAATTCGTGCCCGCAGAGGATATTTCGACGGTGCTTGAAACGGCGCTCGTGCTTGAAAACTGCACCGCGGCGAAATCCCGCGAGGCTTCGATCAAAGAGGAAAAGGAGCTGCCGAAAAAGGCGGTGCGCGTGAGAAAGCCCGTTTTGAACTCGTGATTTGGGGCGCGGTTTACGGGGATATTATCGGGTCGTACTATGAGGTTCACAGCACAAAGGACTTCAACTTCCCCTTTCAAAGCTCGTCGGCGTTTACAGACGACACGGTTATGACGGCGGCGGTCTGCGAGGCTATTTTGCGTAATAACGCGCCGATTTCTCCGCGGGAGCTTACCAAGCGCGGCAAGGAATACGCCGCGCAGTATAAGCGGTTTTATTCGCTGTATCCGAACGCGGGCTTCGGGCAGATGTTCTCCGAATGGGCTGAAGCCGAAACGCTTTACAGGCAAAGAAGCTACGGAAACGGCGCGGCTATGCGGGTCATTCCGATAGGTTACGCGTATGACACGCTTGAACAAACGCTTTTACAGGCGAAAGCAAGCTGCCTGTACACTCACGATAACAAGGAAGCAATCACGGGAGCTCAGGCGGTCGCGGCGGCGGTTTGGCTTGCCCGCCATTGCAAATCTCGCGGCAAATCAAAGGACGAGATAAGATCATATCTCGAAGCGAATCTCCGCTATGATCTCTCCGCTCCGATTTCCGAAATCCGCGGGAATTACGGGTTTGAGGTTCGCGCGGGGAAAAGCGTGCCGCAGTCTGTCGCGGCGTTTTTGCAGTCGGAGGACTATGAAAGCGCGGTGCGGAACGCCGTGTCGCTCGGCGGCGACGCGGACACTATGGCGTGCATCGCGGGCGGCATCGCCGAGGCATTTTACGGCGAAATTCCGCAGAGCATCAAGAGCTTCTGCGATTTAAGAACCGACGGAACGATCAAGAGAATCGTAAACAGCTTTATTGAGGCAACAAATGGACAGAATAACGGAAAATGAAATAGCGCAATTTTTCCAAAAGCGCGTGCGTGAACGGATATTGTACCTTATGACTTCAAAAAAGCGCGGTGAGATTTTTGACAAGCTGGCTCACACCGCCGAGGACTATCTTGACATCTCCCTGATAATCGAAAAAAGCAACAGCCCGCTTGACGGAAAAGTTATTGAAGAAAAGCTCGGCAAGACGGTTTATGTTATGGAGCGCCACGGGAGCTTCGGCTCTCCCTCGGACGGCGAATTTACAAGTATACGAACGGCACTCGACGAGCTTTGGAGCTGCGGAACGCCATATATGCTCTATGGAAACGGGCATTTGTATGTTGAAACGGAATACGACTTTTCAACCCACAAAGCATATTTACTGAAAAGGAACGACAGATGAATTACAACAACGCGAAATTCTTCACCTCATACGGAAAATTCGAGCAGATACCCCCGCCGGGCCGCGCGGAGATCGCGTTTTCGGGGCGCTCAAACGTCGGGAAAAGCTCGCTGATAAACAAGATTTTCAACCGCAAATCGCTCGCGAGAGTGTCCGCGGTGCCCGGTAAAACTGCGACGATAAATTTTTATGAATTAGAAAACATTTTTATCGTTGACCTGCCCGGTTACGGCTACGCGAAGGTTTCCAAGTCCGAGAAAGCAAGCTGGAACAAGCTGATCGGCGGGTATCTCGCGTCGGAGCGGGAGCTTTCGCTGCTGTTTCAGCTTATCGATTTCCGCCACCCGCCTACCGCGGACGACATTTCTATGGTGAATTTCCTAATAGACGGCGGGTTTCCGTTCGTGGTCGTTTTGACTAAAGCCGACAAGCTCACGAAAAAGCAGCGCGAAGAACGCCGCGCTTCCCTGCTCTCCGAGCTCCCGTGCGCCGAGGATATTACGATTATCGAGTTCTCCGCCGAGACGGGCGAGGGCGTTGACGAAATTCGCGCGATTATTGAGGAAATCGCCGAGGACGATGAATAAAGATACTTCCCCGCTTCGGCGGGGAAATGCGTTTTATTACCTCTTGAAAACAGTTTGTATAAATAAACAGAAAATACTATTGACACATGATAATATTTGTGCTATAATAAAAGAGAAATATTTCCCAGCATTTTTTTGATAAGAAAGGAAGGATTACCAAATGAAGTTAAGGAAACGTATTGCCTCAATAATTGCAGGCGTTATTGTCGGCGCGGTTACTATTACAACGACCGCCTCGGCACACAATGAAGATTATTTTGGAGGAAAATACATAGGAGAAAGCGATGCCGATATTCTTTTTAGAATTACTTCGAGTGCGCAGACTGATTTATTGAATAAGTCCGATGTATATTCAGGTGGTTCTGATTGGAACAATATTAGCAGTAATGTTTATATCAGACTTGCATATTCAACTCCTGGTATGCCACAATTGTATGGTGAAATGTATGTTGTTGGCGAATATCGTACCGATGGAGTATTGGGTAGGACAATACCATATTATTCAACAGGTGTAGTTGCAGGGAGTGAAGACAACCCTGATGTTCATGCTAACTGGGCTCATGTCGAAATCAAAATGAATACTAACCCTGCCGCCTACAACGGTGCAAGCAATCCGTCAGCCGCTGCTCGAATGACTTTTACGCATGAGGTTGGACACGCGTTAAAACTTTCTCACCCAGCAAAAGGCTCAAGTATTTCAGGGCATAATATTAACGGCCTGCCATACGCGATAATGAATCAAGGTTATCCAGGGGCACAAAACGGAGCTACGTCGGGAATAATTACATCTCACGATAAAGCATGTTTAAGAGCGAAATGGGGGGCTTAATTATGAAAAAAATCATTTCTGTTATAGCTGCTTTAGCGGCTTGCGTTTCACTTACAGCTTGCGGCGGCACTGCCGAAGCCCCGGACATTTATTCTGATCTGGAATTAGCAAGAACGGGATGTATGAACAGGATAATGCCCGAAAGCCTTGAAGAGCTTGAAAGTTATTGCGATGCGGTCGTTATCGGAGAGTATATCGACGATTCCGTGTCGGACATAACCTATGAGTATCGTGCATTTTTCGATAAAGAAGTTGTTGTTGATATAAAATCCTACAACACCATAGAGGTAAAACAAGTATTGATGGGCGACGTGAGCGTCGGAGACAGGCTTTCGACCCTACAAGACTCCGGCGTTGTCGACGGGAAATTCTATTCCTTCAGCGAGCTGACGCCTATGATAAAGGGAGACGAATGGTTATTCTTCCTCGCAAAGGACGACAATGATCTTTATTGGGTCATGTGCGACTCCGACGGGCGCTATCCCACCAAAAACTCCGCCGAAAGCAACCGCAGAGTAACATTTAAAAACGCGGCGTTATCCGACTGCTCTCAATTGGGAGTATTTGATAAAGAAAGCTTCAATCAATCCATTTACGACGAGATCATTGAAAAATACGACGTGTGATGCTGTTTTTTGACTTTTCGTCGCAGTTTGCCGTTTGTCATTGTATTATTCTATGAGAGACGGGCTTCTTTCCGAAATTTTTTCGGAGACTTGCCTGTCTCTCTTTTCCTTTTATTTGGGGAGCCGGCTATCCGAAATTCGCCTCGGCGCAAGATTATTGCGAAGCTTTTTTCAAAAAACTATTGCAATGATTGGCAGAATATGTTATAATAATAGTGTATTATGCAACAGAAAAGGCGGGGATAGCGCTTGGAATTGAATATCGTTCTCGGAGAGCCGCAAATTCCGCAGAACACGGGAAACATCGCGCGAACCTGCGCGGTGACGGGCGCGCGGCTTCATATCATAAAGCCTATGGGCTTCGAGCCGACGGACAAGCAGCTCAAGCGCGCGGGGCTCGATTACTGGAAATATCTCGACATCAGCTATTACGACGGCTTTGAGGATTTTTTTACCAAAGTCGACGGCGAGTGCTTTTTCTTTACTACAAAGGCGCAAAACCGCTACACCGACGTTAAATATCCCGACAAGTGCTACATTGTCTTTGGTCGCGAGGACGCGGGGCTTCCCGAGGAGCTTCTGTTCAGGCACAAGGACGCTTGCGTTAGAATTCCGATGATGCCGACGCTGCGCAGCCTCAATCTCTCGAACAGCGTGGCTATCGCGGCTTATGAGGTGCTGCGGCAATGGGATTTCCCCGAATTGCAGAATTTCGGAAATCTGCGCGGGTTTGACTGGTCGCAGGCGGAATAGTTTTTAGGAGAGATCACTTGAAAATTCAGATAAACGACAATATAATTAAGCATTACCTGCGTGATGTTTATTTCATCACGGGGCACAGCTATGCGGGAAAGTCGACAATGGTGAAAATGCTTTCCGAGCGGTACGATATGATATTCTGCGGCGAGAATTTCAACGACGCATTTCCGCGGGAAAAGCTCTCACGTTGGAAGCAGCCCGGCTTATGCTACTTCGACACGATGTCGGGCTGGGAGGAATGGCTGAATATGACACCCGAGGAGCATTGGGAATGGATACAAAACGTTTCACGGGAATGCGCGGAGATCGAGATACCGGAACTTATAAGGCTATCGGCAAGCGGGAAGGAAATAATCGCCGACACAAATATGCCGCTTGACGTACTGCGCGAGATATCCGACTATGACCACGTTGCGGTAATGCTCTGCGATCCTCCCGATATCAGCGCGGCGCGTTTCTTTGACCGTGACGACCCGGACAAGAAATTTATGCTGGAGCAGATAAAAAAGTGCAAAGACCCCGAAGCGACGTTAAAGAACTTCAATTCGTGGGCGCTTTATCACCCGCCCGTTGAGATCGATTGGAGCAGCACGGGATTTTTCACCTATACCCGCTCGGATTTTGAAACAGACACGCGCGAGGAAACGCTTAATATTTTGGCAAAACACTTTGGATTGACAAAGTAAAAAATAAAGGCGATCATCGCACAATCTTTGTACGATGCTGCCTATAATTACAGAAAGGAAAAAATTATGAACGAAAAGGTAAGAATTATCACGGACAGCGGCTGTGACATCACGCCCGAGGCGGAAAAGGAATGGGGGCATATCCTCTGCGTTATGCCGTTTGCCGTTTCTTATAACGACCAGACAAAGCTAGACAGAGTGGAGATCAACATCGACGAGTTTTACACGGTGCTGAAAGAAAACCAGGAAATTCCGAAGCACTCCCAGATCAATCAAATTCAGTTTGAGGACAAATACCGCGAGCTTTACAACGACGGCGCGAGGACGATCATCGTTGACGTAATCAATTCGCACGGCTCGCAGACCTATTCGCAGGCGATCATCGCGGCGGATAACATCAAGGCGGAGCTCCCCGACTTGGACGTTCGCGTGGTTGACGGAAGAAGCTACTCGCTCGGCTACGGCTATCCTATCGTTGAGGCTTGCAAGAAGCTCAGCGAAGGGCAAAGCGTTGACAGCGTTGTCAGCTACCTTGAAGACTGGGCAAGCCACATTGACGCGCTTCTTGTCGGCTTTGATCTTCGCCATATGAAGAAATCGGGGCGCATTTCGGCGGCGGCTTCGTTCCTGGGCGAGCTTATGGGCTTAAAGCCGCTTATCGTGCTGTATGACGAGGTTACACAGGTGCTTAAAAAGGCGCGCGGCGAAAAGGCAATTATCGACGCGGCGGTTGAAACGGCGGCGGCGCGTATGATCCCCAAAACGCCGTATTCCGTCATCACAACAACGCACCCCGACCTTGAAAAGGAGTTCATCGACAAGCTGACGAAGAAAATCGGCTATCCGCCGGCAATGGTGTCGAAAATGGGCGTTGTTGTAAGCTGTAATGCGGGTCCCGACACCGTGGCGGTGTTCGTGAGAGGGCAGGATCGCGGCTAATTGAATTTCAGCGAATCAGACAAATGAGGTGAGGGCTTTTGAGCTTATTCAGATATATCGAGGATATTTTCGGGAATTTTCTCCGGATAGTGCGGTCTGTTACGGTTTTTGACGTAATAGATATTCTGCTGCTGACTTTTTTGATTTACGCGCTGATAAGTCTTATGCGCGAAACGCGCGCTATGCAGCTTTTAAAGGGTATTTTCCTGCTGCTGCTCGTGTTTATTCTCGTGAAATCCTTTGAGCTGAAGGTTATGGGGTATCTTATCGATAACTTCCTTCAGGTGGGAATTATCGCGCTTATCATCGTGTTCCAGCCCGAGCTTCGGCGAATTCTCGAAAAGGTCGGGCGGGCGAGCGTTTCCACGCTGGCTGGCGGCTCCTCGGAGCGCATCGCGAGCGACCGCGACAAGGCTATCGCAGGAATTGCCGAGGCGTGCGCAAGGCTTCACGACAGCAAGACGGGCGCGCTTATCGTCATCGAGCGCGAAACGCGGCTTGGTGACATCATCGAAAAGGAAACGACAAGCGTAATCAACGCGGAGTGCGAGCCCGAGCTGTTCTGCAACATTTTCTACAACAAAGCGCCGCTCCACGACGGAGCAGTTATAATCCGAAACAACAAAATCTACGCGGCGGGTTGCTTTTTGCCGAACACGCAAAAGGACCAGTATCTCTCGACGGATCTCGGCTCGCGGCACAGAGCCGCCGTTGGTATGAGCGAAAACTCCGACGCGCTTGTTATCGTTGTTTCCGAGGAAACGGGAAACATCTCGGTAGCTCTTGACGGGCAGCTCTCCCGCGACCAGACCCCCGAAAGCCTTATTACGATAATGAGAAAATATATGCCCGGCGCGTTCGCGGACAGAAAGAAAAAGAAACGCGCTGCCGCGAAGTAAGGAGGGTCAATTTTGAAAACGATTTTTCTTAACTTCTTTAACGGAATAAAGAAGAACTACAAAACCCTTATCCTTGCTTTTATAATCGCGTGCGGGCTTTGGGTCGTAATTTCCGTGCTTACGTTTGATACGATTACGAACAAGATCAACAACATCGACGTCATCACCGAGCCGACTGCCTTTATGACGCAGAACAACCTGCAGATTACAAGCGAGCTTGACGAGAAGGTTTCAATCGTTATCGAGGGCAAGCGCTATGATATAAGCGATTTGAGCGCGGCGGATTTTACGGCGGAGGTTGACCTTTCCTCTGTCAGAGGCGCGGGCGTTTACAGTCTGCCGCTTAAGGTGACGTCAAAAAGCTCCCGCGAGCTTTCGATTACGAGCACAACTCCCGAGCTTGTAAACGTCACGCTTGACGAGATAATCTCGAAGGAATTCCCCGTTCACGGAACTGCGGACATCAGCCCGCCGCCCGAATACTATCTCGGCGAGATAACCGCCTCCCCCGCTTCCATAACGCTTACGGGCTCGGCGAGCATCATTCAGAAAATCACGAGAGTCGAGGCACAGAGCACCCGCCACGGAAGCATTTCCGAATCGCTCCAGACGGGCAGCGATATTATAGTTCACAGCACAGGCGGCGTGATCTCGGAGGGGCTTACATTCTCCGACGATATTGTCACGGTAAACATTCCTATTTACAAGCAAAAGGAGCTGCCGCTAAAATTCGAGTTAACAAACGTTCCGCAAAACTTCGACCTTGACAGTCTGAATTACAAGATAAATCCCGAAAAAATAACAATCGCGTCGCCCGATGATACTATTGATAATATCTCCGAGCTTGACATCGGAAATATCGACCTTTCCGACATTACTCTCAACAACAAAACGAACATTCTTCCGATAGCGCTTCCCGATGGCTACAAAAACCTTTCGGGCAACAACAGCGCGCTCATCGAATGGGATGTCGAAGAATACAGCAAGCTTGATTTCTACGTTCCGCGCGAGAACATTCAGATCAACAATAAGCCGAACAACTTTGATATCTCGCTTATCACAAACCAGCTTAAGGTCACTGTGATAGGTCCGAGCGAGCGCATTTCCGAGATAAAAGCGGCGGACATTACGGCAACTGTTAATCTGCTGGGGTCGCAAGTGCACGAGGGCTCTCAGGACGTTGCGGCTTCAATTCAAATCAAGGGCACTCAACAGAGCTGCTGGGCTACGGGCGACTACACGGTAACGATAAACGCAAAGAGCCTTGAGGGCAATTAAAATGGCGATTATCGTAACTAATATCAAGACAACGCTTGACCAACCAAAGGAAGAACGCGCGATACAAAAGGCGCTGGCGAGTTTAAAGCTCCAAAAGAGCGAGGTTAAATCCGCGAGGCTTTACAAAAGCTCCGTCGACGCGCGGCGCGAGATTATGTTTGTAAACTCCGTTATTCTGATGCTTGAAAGCCCCGCGAAAGAGCGTAAGCTCACGGAAAACAACGCGAATGTAAGGCTGTTTGAGCGTCCCGAGCTCAGCGTGAAGCTCGGAAACGAGAAGCCAAACGGCGAAATAATCATCGCGGGGTTTGGCCCCGCCGGGATGTTCTGCGCGCTGACGCTCTGCGAATATGGCTATAAGCCTATCGTTCTCGAACGCGGCGCGGCAATGGACAAGCGGATCGCGGCGGTGGATAACTATCAGAAAAACGGCGTGCTCGACCCCGAAACCAACGTGCAGTTCGGAGAGGGCGGCGCGGGGACGTTCTCGGACGGAAAGCTCACGACGCGGATAAATGACCCGCTTTGCGGGAGAATACTCGAAAAGCTGCACGAATTCGGCGCGCCCGAGGACATTCTGACGAATGCAAAGCCGCATATCGGAACGGACAAGCTGCGCGGCGTCGTGAAAAATCTGCGAAGAAAAATTATCGAGCTTGGCGGAGAGGTGCGCTTTCTGTCGCGGCTTGACGGCGTTAAAATCAGCGGAGGCGCGTTGAAATCCGTTTCGGTGAACGGCGGCGAAATCACATGCGCGGCGCTGGTGCTGGCAATCGGGCACTCGGCGCACGACACGTTTGAAATGCTGCTGAAAAGCGGCGTTGAGCTTGTTCCTAAGCCGTTTTCCGTCGGGGCAAGAATTGAACATCTCCAAAGCGACATCGACGCGGCGCTTTACGGGAAATACGCGGGACACCCTGCCCTGCCGCCCGCCGAGTACGCGCTTTCTTACAGGGAAAACAACCGCGGAGTTTACACATTTTGTATGTGCCCGGGAGGCTATGTGGTCGCGTCCGCGAGCTCCGCGGGCTCGATTGTCACGAACGGCATGAGCTACTTTGACCGCGCGGGTGCGAACGCCAACAGCGCGGTGCTGGTGTCTGTTTCTCCGGAGGACTTTGGAGTACCTCCGCTTGCGGGGATTGATTTTATAAGCCGACTTGAGGCGAGGGCGTTTGAAATGGGGGCGCGGCGCGGCGTGAACGGCTCCGCCCCCGCGATGATGACGCGGGAGTTTATCGGCGGGAACGGCGCGTTTTCACTCGGTCGAGTTACGCCTACCTATCCGCTGGGCATTCAGCCGTGCAATCTGCGGGAGCTGTTCCCCGAGTTCGTCAGCGATTATCTGGCGCTCGGGATAAGGCAGTTTGAGCGTCGAATAAAGGGCTTTTCGGACGGTGACAGCGTGCTTACGGCGATAGAAAGCCGAAGCTCCTCGCCCGTAAGAATTCCGCGCGGTGAAAACGGCGAGGCGCTTTCCACATCGAACCTCTACCCCTGCGGCGAGGGCGCGGGCTACGCGGGCGGGATTATGTCCGCGGCAGTTGACGGGATAAAGACGGCGGTTTCTATAATGGAAAGATTTGCTTCTGATTAAATAATTGTAACGCGGGGCGTAAAGCTCCGCGTTTAGCAATTTTGCACAATAGTTTTTCTCGTTTTCCATAATATTGCACTTGTCTTTTAGTCTAAAGTGCCGAATTTGTAGAATTTGTAAAAAAGTTTTCAATAAGCTCTTGTATTTTTGTAACAAACGTGATACAATTAACTTAGATAGATATAAATTGGGGAAAATCCTGAAAGGGGTTTTAATTTTAGAATGAAGCTTGCTGTAATATTGTTAAGTGCGCTTTTGGTTGTGATTGTGGGTGCGCTTGCTTTCGCTGTATATAAGATTGTTTCGATGAAGAAAGCCGCTTCGATGTCGCTTGATGTCGACGAGATGACGGGGCTTTTGAACCGCGACGGCTTTATGCGCGAGGGCAAACTGCTTTTAAGCCACATCCACTCCCACGCCGACGGTGAGGCGGCGATGATCGTTTTCGACGTTGACAAGCTGCGGCTTATCAACACGCTGTTCGGCACGGACGGCGGCGACAGCGTGGTTTGCGCGTTCGCTGACACGCTGAGGGAGATTGCGGGAAAGGGCGACGTTCTCGGGCGCGTTGACACGGACGACTTTGCGCTGCTGACGAAGCTACACGGCAGAAATCCCGTGATAATTGCGGAGAACTTTGCAAAGGCGCTTTCCGAAAAAATCACGAACGACAAGCTGCGCGAGCAGGTGAATTATTTCGCGGGGATTTGTCGCTATGACGGCGCGGACGACATTTACACGCTGTTCAACAAGGCGAATTTGTGCTTGCTTACTCACGGTGAAAATCAGCGCGTTTCGGAGTTTACGTCCGATATGGAAAGCCGTATGATAGAGAATGAGATTATGCGCTCGGAGATGCTCGACGCGCTTGAAAACGGGCAGTTCGAGCTGTATTATCAGCCAAAGGTTTCATTTAAGACTGGCGAGATAATGGGCGTTGAGGCGCTTATCCGCTGGCATCACCCTGTCAAGGGCTTTATTCCGCCGTGCGATTTTATTCCGCTGGCGGAGCAGTTCGGGATTATCACGAAAATCGACGAGTGGGGGCTTATAACGGCTTGCAAGCAAGGCAAGGCTTGGCACGATGCGGGGCTTCGCGATATTACGATTTCTGTGAATATGTCGCAGGCGCAGTTTGTAAGAACCGATGTGTATTCAACTGTTGTTCACGCGCTTGCCGAAACGGGCTTTGAGCCCTCCTGCCTTGAGATTGAAGTTACCGAAACAATGGCGATGACGGACGTAGAGCACACGGTGGCGGTTCTCAACCGAATTCACGAGCTTGGCGTTCTGATTTCTATGGACGATTTCGGAACGGGGTACTCTTCCCTCGCGTCGCTTAAAACTATACCGTTTGACGTGCTGAAAATTGACCGCAGCCTCGTGTGCGACGTAAACGACAACGACACCTCGCGCCGTATTACAAGCGCGATTGTCGCGATGGGCAAGGCGCTTAAGATGATAGTCCTCGCGGAGGGTGTTGAAACCGACGAGCAGAGCAAGCTCCTCACGGATTTGGGCTGCGACCTCGCTCAAGGGTACTACTACAGCAAGCCGCGCCCGGCGGAGGAAATCGCGAAAATCCTTACAAGTCCGTCTAATTCGGATATAGCAGTTTGAAATTTAACACCGCGCGTTTCTTTAACGCGCGGTGTTTTTGAATTTTTCTTGTTGCTTTCTTGCAAAATTTCCCCTAATTCACGTTATTATTTACTGAAAATGAATTCTTCGCTTTCACAAATTGCAGAAATTACACTTGATTTTGTATATAATGCTGTAATCCGCCATATCTGCTTTGGATATTTTGTGAAATATTTCTATAGACAAATCCGCGCAAATCGACTATAATATAAGAGTAAGAAACAACGGCGTTTCGGTATAGGTGAGCTATACCAAAACGCCGTTTTTGTTTTATCAGAAAAACTCTATGGAGGACAGAACAATGGAATTTACGGCGACATTAGACAAAAAGGACAGCTTTAACGTTGTGGAGCAGTTCGGCGTGGACGTTTTCAACGAGGAAACGATGAAGCAGCGACTGCCCAAGAACGTGTTTAAAACGCTGAAGAAAACTATCGCGGAGGGCAAGGAGCTTGATGTTTCAATTGCTGACGTCGTGGCTTCTGCAATGAAGGACTGGGCAATCGAAAAAGGCGCGACGCACTATACGCACTGGTTCCAGCCGATGACGGGAATCACCGCCGAGAAGC
>CAYSHU010000012.1:0-21199 GCA_964430965.1 uncultured Ruminococcus sp.
CGCGCCCCGTTCTTCCGCCGAGCAGGATTATAATGTCACCGGGAGCGGGACGCTCGCGGCGGACGTTCTCCGCGGGAACCGCGCCGATAACCGCGCCTATCTCCATTCGCTTTGCCATATAGCCATGGTGGTAAATCTCCGCGACGTGCCCAGTAGCTAAGCCGATTTGGTTTCCGTAGGACGAATACCCCGCGGCGGCGGTCGTCGTGATCTTGCGCGGCGGCAGCTTGCCCTCCAGCGTTTTCTCAACAGGCAGCAGCGGGTCGGAAGCGCCCGTTACTCTCATCGCCTGATATACGTAACTCCGCCCCGAAAGCGGGTCGCGGATAGCTCCGCCGATACAGGTCGCCGCGCCGCCGAACGGCTCTATTTCCGTCGGGTGGTTATGCGTTTCGTTTTTGAACATCAGCAGCCAGTCCTCGTCTTTGCCGTCAACGTCCACGGTTATCTTTACGGAGCAGGCGTTAATTTCCTCGCTCTCGTCCAGATCGTTCAGCAAGCCGTCCCTTTTGAGCTTCTTTGCCGCCAGAGTTGCGATATCCATAAGGCAGATAGGCTTGTCCGCTCTGCCAAGCTCCGCGCGGTCGGCCCTGTACTCCGCGTAAGCCGTTTCGATATACGGCGGCTTTATCGTCGCTTTGTCAATGATAGTCCCGAATGTCGTGTGGCGGCAGTGGTCGCTCCAGTAGGTGTCTATCATCCGTATTTCGGTGATAGTGGGGTCGCGCTTTTCGTTCTTGAAATAATCCTGACAGAATTTTATATCTCCGTTGTCCATTGCGAGCCCGTATTGAGTAACAAACTCCGCAAGCTCCTCGTCGGTTTTCTTGATGAAGCCCTTAAGCGTTTCCACTTTGGTCGGGATCTTATAGGTCGTTTTGAGAGTGTCCCTCTTCTCGAAGCCGCACTCACGCGCCTCTACGGCGTTGATCAGATATTTTTTAATGCGCGAGAACTCCTCGTCCGTTATATTCCCCGAAAGTATGTAGATTTTCGCGTAGCGCACGTCGGGGCGGTCGCCCTTGCAGAGCATCTGGATACACTGCGCCGCCGAGTCCGCGCGCTGATCGAACTGCCCGGGCAGAAACTCCACAGCGAACATTCTCTCATTTTCCGAAAGCGCGGGCAGCTCATCGTAAACATCGTCGACGGGCGGCTCGCTGAACACGGTCGGCACGGCGGCTTTAAAATTCTTCGCCGAAATGCCCTCCACGTCATAGCGGTTGACGACACGCACGCCCGTCACGGATTTGATTCCGAGCGCGGTGTTCAAGTCGGCAAGAGCTGCCGCGCCGTCCACGGCGTAGAGCTTTTTCTTTTCCACATAAATTCGATAGACCATTGTTTTGTTTCCTTTCGAAGTTTTAGTCGGGTTTGCGCATATTGATTTCCATTTTCGTTCTCCCCGTCTGCGGCGGGGAAAACGGAAATAATATATCTTGTCTATATTATAGCATATCTTGACCTAAATTACAACCCCTATTAGAGGTTGGAAGTTCAGAGGCAAGAGGTCAGAGCGTCGCGCTAAATCACAATTCCCCGACAGTAACCGTCACCATATTCGGTAATTTTTACGTCGACGAGAGTATGCCGCGGCAATTCTATTCCGTAAATTCTCACGGGAATATAACTCTCCGTAAATCCGTGCGAATAATCCTTTGACTGAGGTTTTTCGACAAGAACCGTATGCTCCGTGCCGATTTGGGATTTCAGGAACTCCCGTTCTGACTCCCTTGCCGCCGCCGTCAGAATGTCAACGCGCTCGCTGCGCACGGCGGGCGGGACCTGCGGCATTTCCGCCGCGACCGTGCCGGGGCGGAGCGAGTACGGGAAAACGTGTATCTTCGCGAAGCCGATTTCCCGCGCGAACTCCACGCTCTCGGCGAATTCCTCGTCCGTTTCGTCGGGGAAGCCGACTATCATATCCGTTGTCAGAGAGCAATTCGGGAACGTTTCGCGGAGCTTGTCCGCGACGTGCCTGAACTGCGCCGTATCGTATTTTCTGTTCATACGCATCAGCACGCTGTCGCTGCCCGATTGCAATGAAAGATGAAAATGCGGGCAGAGCGATTTCACCTCGGCGAGCTTTTCGATCTCCTCGTCCGTCAGCATTTCGGGCTCGAGAGAGCTAAGGCGCAGCCGCTCCACGCCCGAATTCGCCGCCGCCCTTGCCGCGTCCGCGAGCGTCAGCCCGAGATCAGTGCCATAGCACCCAAGGTTTATCCCCGTGAGGACTATCTCGTGGTGTCCGTCCTCAACGCAAAGCGCGGCTTGCTCCCGAATAGCCTCAAGCGGCAGCGAGCGCACTCGCCCGCGCGCCGTCGGGATTATGCAATACGAGCAAAAGCGGTCGCAGCCGTCCTCTATCTTCAAAAACGCGCGCGTTCTGTCCATATCGGGCACGGCGCTTTCGAGGTCGTACTCCCGCGAAAGCGGCTTGATTTTCACCGCCTTGTGCCGCGTTTTCATAAACTCGCGCACGAGAGCGGGCAGCTTGCTTTTGTCGGCGTTGCCGATGACAATGTCCGCACCGAATTTCAGCCCCGCCTCGTCGGGATAGCTCTGCGGATAGCACCCGCAAAGCGCGATGACAGCGTTCGGGTTCTCGCGGCGGCACCGCGACAGCGCGTGCCTGGCTTTTGTCACCGCCATTCCCGTTACGGCGCAGGAGTTTATCACGTAAACGTTAGCCCGCGCGTCCTTCTCGGCTTTAGTGCAGCCGTCTGCGAGGAAGCCGCGCTCAATCGCCGCGCTTTCACAGGAGTTCAGCTTGCACCCGAGCGTTATAATTTTAAAGGTCATCAATGTCGTCCCCTTTGTCGAATTGTAATATTTTAAGAAGATATACGGATTTGTATATCGAATAACACCGCAATTTGCATTTTATAACTCAAAAACTAGTATAAAAAGAAAACTTTTTGTCGAAATGTAATGTTTTTGATTGATATACTAATTTGTATATCAAAATATATCACTATTTGTAATTTTCAGCGAAAAACATACTTATCGTATTCATTGTCCATTATACATTCTCAATTGCACCGCCACCAGCTCGGGCGGGTCGTTGATTTTCGGGTAGAGCGTGCTGTTGCCAAGACTGCGGCTGACTATCATTTTTGTATTATTTTCGACAAATATACCCTCGGTATACTTCGGCAGCCACCCCTGATGCACCGCAAACAGTCCACGCTTCGCGAGCGGAATACGAACTTGCCCGCCGTGCGCGTGACCTGTCAGCGCGAGCGAAACGTTGTGCCGCGCATACACGGGAAACAGCTCGGGGCGGTGAGAGAGCAGCAGCGTGAAGCCGCTCTCGCTGCCGCAAAGCCGCGTGAGCTTCTCGTCCGTGAGGCGCTCGGGTGGGACATGCTGCTGAAACGACGGGTCGGCGAGCCCGATAACGGTGATGCTCGCGCCGTTTCTTGAGATTTGCGCCGCCTCGTCGTCGAGTATGACCGCGCCGAGGCTTTGGAGCTTCGGCTTAATCGCGATAAAGTAATCCGCGAAGCGCTGCTCGTGGTTGCCGCTGACGTAATAGCACGGCGCGAGCCGCGCCGCCTGCTCCAGAAACGAAAAGGCGTTCTCGCGGCGGAGCGTGTGGAACAAATCTCCCGTAATCGCTATCAAATCGGGCTTTTCCGCGCGTATCGCTGCCATAAGCCTGCTCTGCTCCCTGCCGAACCGCGCGTTGTGCAAATCGGACACCTGAACGATCTTAAAGCCGTCAAACTCCTCGGGGAGCTCCTTAAACTCAACAACGTGCCGCGAAACGGTCAGCCGAAGGTTATCGTAGATAATCCACGCCGCAGCCGCGGCGGCAAGCGGAATCACCGCCTTTAAAATCATCGCAAATCATCTCCCGTTGGATAAAGTACCAAAAACCCTGATATATTTTTGTGCAATACAACCAAACCCGCATATCTCTATATTTATATTATACTTTAAATCTCCGAATTTTGCAATAAGCTATTGACTATTTTGTGATTTATTGTTATATTATTTACAGGGGGGATTATCCCCAAATATATAAACAGAGAAACGGGAAATACCGAAAAAGAAGCAATTTCCCTAAAAACGTGAACAACAGAAAGGCGGCGTTTTTATGACAAAATGCAAGATAAAAATCGGCTCGATAGAGGAGGTAAAGGAATTCACGACGCTCGCGAACTCCTACGACTTCGAGCTCGACCTCATTTCGGGGAGATACACGGTTGACGCGCGCTCAATAATGGGCATTTTCAGCCTCGACCTGACAAAGTCGCTCACGCTCGTTATCCACGCGGAGGACGACGAGTGCGCGGACTTCCTTGAGGAAGCAAAGAAGTTTATCGACGAATGAAAAACATTTCTCCCGCCCTTAATGGGCGGGGGATTTTTTGTGTTGACAGATGCGGAAGTTTGTGATATAATAAAAAAGGCGAAACCGCCTTCGGCGGTTTTTCAAGCCGCTTCGCGGCTTGGCGGCTTCGCCGCCCGCCTTTTTTATTGAACCATCAAATTGTTTTCGCTTTGCGAAAACACGGCGCTTCGCGCCGTTGCAGCTTCGCCGCTTTAATTTGTGGTATAATAATGTTAAGAACGGCGCTTTTGTGATATTTTGGGGGAATTGATATGAGGTTTGCTAAAGGCTTGGCAGCGGTTGCGGTTGCTTCGATAGTTACGCTGGCTGGGTGCGGGGAGAGAGTCGAAATAAATCCCGCGAGCTCCACGAGTTCAACAAGCGCGGAAAGCTCGTTTGCTGCGTCTAATGAATCAACGAGCGAAGCAGTGGCTGTCGGCGCGGCGCATGATGAAATCATTAACGAAAAAACCGCGGACGGAGTTGTTTCTGCCGTTGAGGAGAAAAGCGGCGAAATATCCGAGATAGTCGGCGAGAATCGGGAACTCGCCGAGAAATCCGCTAAAATCATCGCGGGGATTGAACGCGAAAATATCAGCGCGGCGGTGAGCGTTTCCTTTATAGATTTCACGCTCGACGGCATTCCCGAGGTCGTGGTTTCTTACGACACGGGCAGCGGGCACTCTTATGTGGAAAACGACGTTTACAATCCGCAGTCTGCGAACTTGGACAAGGCATTTTCTTTCCGCTCTTCGGGGATTTCAAGGGATTACGCGCCGAGCGTATTCTTATATGAAAGCGAAAGCGGCGAGCGTTTTTTTGCCTTTTGCTACGGGCTTGACTCGGGAAATTACCTGAAAAGCGACTTTATTGACAAGCTCGAAACAGCAGGCGGCGGGTATTCCGTGACGAACATTTTCTCTGCAACGACATCGACCGAGCCTTTCAAGAGCTCGTATTCGATAAGCAGTGAAGAAACGGACGGCGCTTCGTTTGAGCGAGAGAAGTCGGAATGGCTCGGCGCGCTGCACGAGTGCGAGTTCCGCTGCGTTGAAGTTCCGATAAAAGCCGCGGAGTGGAGCGACGAAAGCGCTCTGGCGAGGCGGTTTGAAATGGCGTTTGCGGAGTTTGAGAGTTAATCGAATTAGTGTGGAAATCCCCCGATTTGCGGGGGATTTTTTCGCCTTAATTATCAATTTATGTGACAAATCAGCTCAAACTCGTGACTATATTAACAAGAGCATCGATGTTCCGAAAACAAATCCGAGAAAATCCGAAAAGGTGGTGAAAAGCGTGACCGACGAAGAAATAATCTCGCTGCTTGAAAAGCGCGACGACAAGGGCTTGTCGGAGCTTTCGGGGAAATTCAGGCGGCTGATTCTGAAAATCGCCCGCAATATCTTAGGCTCGCAGACCGACGCGGAGGAGTGCCTGAACGACACGCTGCTCGCCGTCTGGGACGCGATCCCGCCCGATAAGCCGAACAACCTCGCGGCGTATGTTGCGAAGATCGCGCGGCGGAAAACGCTCAACCGCCTGCGCTACAACACCGCGCCGACGCGGAATTCCGAGCTGCTGACCGAGCTTGACGAGTGTCTGCCGTCGAATATGCGCTCCGTTGAGGACGCCGCCGAGCTCGCGGAGCTCACCGAGGCGCTGAACTCTTGGCTCGATACGCTTTCCGATAATCACAAGCGGCTGTTTATGGAGCGGTACTTCAACGCGCTGCCTATAAAGGACGCGGCGCGGCTTTGCTCGATGTCCCTCACCGCCGCCACCTCCGCGCTCTCGCGAATGAGAGCGTCGCTCAAGAAATACTTAGACGAAAGGAGCTTGCTATGAATAAGATAAATCCGATATTCGAGGCGTTAAGCAATATTGACGAACGCCACGTTCCTGTAAACCATAAAAAACGTTTCCCCAAACAGATGATGATAGCCGCGGCGGCGGTTTTGGTTATCGGATTTGGCAGCGTTACCGCGGTGATGATGAACCGAAAGGTTGACGCAAACGACCAGCTTCCGATGCCGAATGTCGTTACGGGAAACTACTATCTGGGCGGCGACAAGAACGCCGATATGTACTTTGAGCTCACCGACGATTACCTTGCTCTCAGAATAAACGGCGACAGCTACACGATAATCAAGGATTTTTTGATTGAGAGCGGCGAGGGCGAACAAATGGCGGCTAATATCGCCAAGAATTTAAGCGAGGATTACTGCGCGGAAAACCCGTATGTAATCAGCATATTCGGCACAAAAACCACGCCCTATCAGATTATGATACACTGGAACGAGGGCTTTAAGCTGTACGAGGATCAAGTCGGGCTGACCTACGGCGGCATAGGCTTCACGTATGACGGCATTGATACCATTACGTGCCATCCGTTCGGCGACTTTATTCTCGTTGAATAACCTGCCGGAAGCAAGAAATTCCCCGCCTGTTTCAAACGGCGGGGGATTATTTTATTCTCCTAATTCCTTTTTCAGCGCTTCGATAAGGCATTTGTTGTCCTCGGCGTTTCTTACGGCTATACGAACGTACTGACCGTTTTTCAGCTTCGCGGAAAGGTCCTTTATCAGCAGCTTTGAATTTTTCAGCAGCCTTCTTGTAAGCTCCTTAGCCGTAATTCCGCCCGTAAGCTCCGCGGTGATGTAATTCGCCTCCGACTGTATCGGGCGCACTCCCGGGAGTGCGTACAGCGCGCCGAACAGCTTTTTGCGCTCGGAGCGCAGCTTTTCAAGCGCCGCGTTGTAATCCCTGCGGTATTTTTCCTCTATCTGCATATAGAACTCCGCAATGGAGTTGATATTCCAGATAGCAACATCCTTTTTCATTGCGGCAATTGCTTTCGTGTCACCCGTCGCAAGAACTCCCAGCCGAAGCCCGGGCACGCCGTAGCTTTTGGAGATGCTCTTCATAACGTACAGGTGCTTGTTCCGGTCTAAGATATCCTGCTTGATAAGCGTGTTGTCGGGTTCGGTGGCGAAATCCGCAAACGATTCGTCCACAACGAGCTTTATCCCCTTGCGCCCAGACCACTCGATAAGCGTTTGAATATCCGCCTTCGTGAGGTAGTTCCCGCTCGGATTGTCGGGGTTTATAATAATAAGTGTGCTGATATCCTTGTCGTCGAAAAACGCCGTGAGGTCGTTGGCGGTGTAGGAAAAATCCTTGTTGTCGGGCGTGAAGCACACGGAGTTCTCCTTGCTGTATCTGTTCGGATATTCCTCGAATGTCGGGCGGACAAAGCCTGTTTTGCCCGTCAGCGTCGACATCAGCGACTTGATAAGCTCCGCCGCGCCGTTGCCCACGATGATATTCTCCTCCTTAACGCAGAAGTTCTTCGCTGCCAAAAGCGAATTAACGCTCAAGCCCGACGGGTATTGAGTAATCAGCTTTTCAAGATTCGCGCGAATCTCGGCAAGCATTTTTTTCGGCGGGAAATAGGGGTTTACGAGATAGCAGAAATCAATGAGCTTCGGATATCTCCAGTATCCGCCGTAGCGTTTTTGAAGCCGCGCCGTTTTTTCCTCGTCGTTTTTGGAGAACATCGAGCTTGCAATGTCAAGGTCCTGTATGTCGTCTATCTCATACCAAGCCTGTCCGTTCAGGCATTTCGCCTTGATTGCGGGCTCGTCCAGCATCGTGATAACTCTCAGCACCTGCTCGTAGTACTCGTTTTCACCGAGCGCCGTCTGATACGCGTTGAGGAACGGCACATAATATACCTCCGAAAAATGGCGGCTGAACTTATAGATGTTCACGGTTTTATAGTAACTGCTTATTTCATTGAAATCAAAGTGCTTGCCGGGAACGAACGCCTTTATCTCGTCGTTTTCGTTTATCTTGACGCACGTGCCGTCCATCCACGATTCATACTTATCCACAAGGGCAAGCGTGTCGCGAGGGTCGTCCAGAAGCGCGTCTATCACCGCGTCCTCAAAGATTATGTCCGATTCAAACAGCAGCGTATCGTCCTCGCAAAGATGCTTTTTCGCAAGGCTTAACGAATAGATGTTGTTGGTTTTGTCGTAAATCGGATTGTTGACGTATTCAATCGGCGTTTGGATATTAAGCGTCTTGATGAAATCAATAAGTTTTTGCCCCTCATACCCCACAACGATTACGATGCGTTTAAGCTCGTATTTTTCAAGCTGGTGAAGCATACGGTCGATAAGCGTCACTCCGTTTACCTCAACCATACATTTTGTATTGCTGCGCGTAAGGAACTGAAGCCTTTTTCCCATACCCGCGGCGAGAATTATTGCCTGCATATTTTTTCTCCTCTTTCGGTGTTTTTTGAAATCGCGAAAAACCGCTTGTTTTTTGCTTAATAATTCTACATTCGCAATCAAGCTCAATCAAGCTCAATCAAAACAACCGCCTGTGCCCCAATGCCTTCGCCTGCCAAGCCCAAGCCCTCTTCGGTTGTCGCCTTGACGGATACGCGGCTCGATTCGCACCCGAACGCCCCCGCAAGGCTTTCCCGCATTTGAGGGATAAACGGCGCGAGCTTCGGGCGCTCCGCGATTATCGTGATGTCGAGATTTCCGAGCGAATAGCCCTCGTCCCGCATTTTCCCGATTACAACGTGCAGAAGCTCCATACTGTCCGCGTCCTTGAATTTCGCGTCGCTGTCGGGGAACAGCTTGCCGATATCTCCAAGCGCCAGCGCGCCCAGAATCGCGTCCATAAGCGCGTGGACAGCCACGTCCGCGTCGGAGTGACCGAGCAATCCCAGCTCGCAAGGTATCTCAACGCCGCATAAAATCAGCTTTCGTCCCTCGACGAGGCGGTGAACGTCATATCCAAAGCCTATTCTCATATCCAAAGCCTTCTTTTTTATTAGTGTTTCCCCGCCTTCAGCGGGGAAACACTCGTTTTTGTTAAACGTTTTTGACTGCGCGTTTGCCTTTAAATACGGCTTCCGCCGCCGCCAGATCCTCGGGTTTTGTTATCTTCATATTGCAGCCGTTTATCTCCGTTATCTTGACGTACTCTCCGCAGAGCTCCAGAATACTGCTGTCGTCCGTGACGCGTTCTAACGCGGTTCGGTCGGCTTTTTCAAGGCACTCCAGATACAGCTTCTTCCGAAAAACCTGCGGCGTCTGCGCGTAGTAGAGGTTCCCCCTTGCGGGCGTGACCTCGACAAAGCCGTTGCTGCCGACCTGCTTTACGGTGTCAACAGCGGGCACGGCGGCAATCGCGGCGTTGTATTTCTCCGCGTCCGCAAACACGCGCTCGATGTCCTCCGTTTCGATAAGCGGTCTTGCGCCGTCGTGGATAGCGATAAAATCCGCTTTAGCCGAAACCGCTGGCAGACAGCTCCGCACGGACTGCATTCTTGTTTCACCGCCCGCTATCACCGCCGCGAGTTTTGTCACGCCGAAATTCCGTGCGAGCTTTTCATAACGCGCCGCGTCGTCCTGCGGTGCTGCGATGATAATCTCCCCGACCTTTTCAGAGCGCTCGAACTTCAGCGCGCTCATCACGAAAACGGGCGTGTCGCCGATTTTCTCCAGCTGCTTATTCACGCCGTTCATTCGCGCCGAGCTGCCCGCCGCGACTATAATTACAGATACCATAAATTAACTCACCAGCTTAGCTTGTAAAATTAAGAAAAGTAAAAGCAACTGTTTTACGCGTTTTCCCCGCCTTCGGCGGGGAAAACGCCGTTAAATCAATGTGTTCTCAGCTTGTAAAATTCCCGTGGAACTTGAAATAATTCAGCTCGTCGCCGAAATTTTTGAGCAGCTTTTTTATCTTCGGCTCCTCGATATTCCCGTTGAACTCGATATAGAACATATAGTCGTCGGGGAATTTGAGCTTTACCTCAACGGGCAGCGGCTTTGACTGAATTTTCGACATCGAAAGCCCGTTGACGGCGAACTTCGTCAGCAGCCGATAAAGCGCGCCCGAGATGTTCGGGATAGAAAGCGAAACCGCCATGGTGTCCGCGCCCTCGTAGACCTCGGTGTTTTTCGAGATGCAGATGAAGCGCGTGCAGTTGTTCGGATCGGTCGCGATGTGCTTTCTGATTATCTCAAGCCCGTGCATTTCCGCGCACTCTGCCGAGCAGATGCAGCCCATTTCGCCGCTGGGGTTTTCGGAAACCATTTTCGCGGCGGCGGCGTTGTTGTGATACGGCACGACGGTCGGTATCTTCCGCTCGTCGATATACTCCGCGCATTGACGAATTGCCTGCTCATGCCCGAAAATTATTTTGATATCGTCCTCGGAAACGCCTCGCTTTGCCGCGAGGACGTGCGCGCACTCTACCTTGGTCGTGCGGCAGATCTTCACGTCGTGCTGCTCCAGCAAATCCATATTTACCGTGACCTCGCCCGCCGCGGAGTTTTCCACGGGGATTATCCCATAATCCACGTCGCCGTTCTCCACCGCTTCAAAAACCTCGCGGAACGCCGCGTAGTAGCTGATATTCCCGTTCTTGAACAGCTGCTTTGCCGCCGTATGGCCGTAAGCGCCCTCAATTCCCTGAACACCCACCGACGGGTGCTCCTTCGGCTCTTTGATATGCGGTATCTCAATATCCGGCGTGATCTCGTTGATTTGGGAAACCTTGGAAATATCCATAATGTTCATAAACAAAAACGCCGCGCTTTTTTTCAGCTCCTCGGGGGAGTTTTTCTTGACGTTATCGATTATGAATCTCTCGCGGTCGCTTTGGAACACCACCATATTGTTGGCTGCCTTGTATTTCGCCACTTCCGTCGCAAGGTTCATACGCTCGATAAACAAATCGAGAATTTTGTCGTCAATCGCGTCGATTTGTGTTCTTATCTCGCCCAGATCCATTTATCAGTCATCTCCCAGGGAAACGTAAACGACAATCTTTTCTCCGCCCTTTACGTCGATTATATCACCGATTTCTCTGTTGCACTCGATTACGTAGCCCTTCGGAACGTCCCAGTCGTAATCCTCCTCGACGGTGAAGTCGATGCCGAGCTCGGTGAGCTGCTCGGTGTATTTATTGCCCGTCATATTTTCATAGCTCGGCAGCGGCACGGCGCTTGGGCCGTTGCTGACCTTGACCTTTATCTCGGAGCCGCGCGGCAGGAACTCGCCCTCGCTGACGTCCTGCTCGTACATCAGTCCGCGCTTGTGAGAATCGGAATAAACATACGTCGGCACAAACGTGAACATTCCCGCGTACTGCTCGAGGGTTTGCTGATATTTTCTGTCGGTGAAGTCCGGCACCTTTATCCGCTCGATAACTTGGGGCACGGAGCTTTCCGGCTCGGAGTCCTCGGGCTCTGTTGAAGAGGTGGTTGTCGTTGTGGATTTCGATGAGCTTATGCTGGTTGTCGTGCTTGTCGTCGAGCTTTCCTCTTTCGGCTTCGGCGCGAAGCCTCCGTTCATAGCAATCGCGAACACAATCGCGAACGATATCAAAACCACGCCCGCGATAGAAAGCACGATTATCGCTTTTCTGCGCTCCTTTTCCTGTTTTTTAAGCCGCTTCTGAACTCTCGGGGAAACCCTCTCCGCGGTGGAGTTGTCCGCGGCCGCGCTGTGCTCGGCGGGGGAGTACTTCGGCGGCGTGAAAAGCCTGCTTACAAAATCGTTGATGCTGCGCGTTCTCTGCTCCGGCGAGGACGCCATTCCGTGCATTATTACCTTAGAAACATTTGTCGGCACGTTGCGATTAACGAGCATCGGCTCGGGCATATCGATGATAGCCGCCGATGTGCTTTCTTTCGGCGCTATGCCTGTCAGAACGCGGTAAAGCACCGACGCGATGCCGTAAACGTCCGTCCACGTGCCGTTCATCTGGTCGTCGCCGTACTGCTCCGGCGCGGCATAGCCGTTGAATATCTCGCACGCTATCTCGGTGTTTGTAGTACGAGCGGCGGAGATGCAGAAGTTTGTGAGCTTCAGCTCCATTTTATCCGTCACGAAAATTGTCTGCGGCGAAATACCGCGGTGGATAATCCCCGCCGAATGAGCGAGCGAAAGCGTCGTGAAAATCGGCGGGAACAGCTCCTTGACCTGGTCCCACGTAAGCCCGCCCGTGGAGTTCGCCAGAAATGTTTTCAGCGAAATTCCGTTTATGAACTCAAACACGGCGTAGCACGTGTTGTTCTCGAGGAAAACGTCAAGCACCGCCTGGATATGCGTCATTCCGTGGAGCTTCATCAACGAGCGGTTCAAATCCTCGAACTCCGACATATAGGTTTTATAAAGCGGGCTGTTTTTGGAATTGACGATTATCTCCGTTTCGCCCTTTTTGCGCGAGCAGAGCGTGTCGGGCATAAATTCCTTTATTGTAACCTTAGTGCCCGCCGCCTTGTCATAGCCGATATAAGTGGCGCCCTCGCCGTTATACGAAAGCAGACGACCGACAATATAGCGGTCGGAAAGCATAGTTTTCGGCTCGAGATAGGTCGGTATGAACGGGTCGTCGTCGCTGTATCCGCAAAGCTTGCACGGACCGTCATAGGTTTTGTCGTTCATGCAGCCCATACAAAGAGAAGTTTCGGTTAGCATAATACTTTACTCCTTCTGCTGGAAGTTAGAGTTTGTAAGAGGTAAGAGCTCTGAATTTAAGAACATTTTCTCCTATCGCGGGAGCTTTCGTTTCCTGCCTCTTACTTCTGATACTCTTACCTCTAAATAATACTACAATTCCGTCAACTTGTCAAGGTGGGTAGGAATTTTTTGTAAAATATCACACAAAACACTTGCAAATCTTACACGTTTGTGGTATAATATTGATTAAGGGTAATTCTGCCCATACACAAGTTTGCATTATTGAAAGGAGTTTTTAAAATGAGTTTTGTGGATAATATCGTCAACACGACAAAAAACGTTGCCGCGACCGCCGGCAAAAAGACAGGCGAGGCTATCGGTATCTCTAAGCTCAAGGTGAAGAATACCCAGATCAACATCGACATCAAGAGCAAGAACGAGAAGCTCGGCGCGCTGGTTTACGCTATGGCGAAGAGCGGCGAGAAGGACACCGAGGCGTTCGACGCGCTGATTGCGGAGATCGACGCGGCAAACGCGGAGCTTGAGGAGAACAACAAGCAGCTCGACGAGCTCAGAGGCAAGGTGACCTGCACTGTCTGCGGCGTAAAGACCGACATTGACAACGCGTTCTGCCCCAAGTGCGGCGCAAAGCTCCCCGAAAAGCCCGCTGAGGCGGAGGAGCCTGTTGTCGAGGAATAATTTTCCGACGCGGCACGAGCTTTTGCTCAATTGACAATGTACAATTGACAATTAACAATTAAGGAACGCCGCTTCGCGGCGATTAAAAAATCCCTCGCTTAGCGGGGGATTTTTTGTTTTGTGAAATAAGCAAGTTTTCTATTGCTCTTTTGTGCACTTTTATGTTGATTTTCACAAAAAAGCGTGAAATTCCGCCCCTTGTTGAAAAATGCCGTTGTCAATCGGATAATATTGTGATATAATTATATATGTGGGTTTTGGCGCTTTTGAGCGTTAAATTGACAAATTATCAAACAGAATTGCAAAACAAAATTGCAATCCCTGACAAAAAGGAGACTTGAAAATGAAATTTAAGAAGATTTTGGCGGCGGCTATGGCGGGCGTTATGCTCTGCTCGATGACCGCCTGCGGCGAGGGCTCGAGCAAGAACAAGGTTTACAATGTAGGCATCTGCCAGCTTTTGGAGCACCCCGCTCTTGACGAGGCTACGAGAGGCTTCAAGGAGAAGCTCACCGAGCTTGTGGGCGAGGACAAGGTGAAGTTCGACGTACAATACGCGCAGGGCGAGATCACAAACTGCACGACGATTACGAACAACTTCGTTTCCGCGAAGGTTGACCTCATTCTCGCGAACGCGACCGCTCCGATGACGGCGGCGGCTTCCGCTACGGATTCTATCCCGATCGTCGGCACGTCTATTACCGACTATCCTACCGCGCTCGGCATTAAAAACGGCTGGACGGGCAAGAGCGGCAAGAACATCACGGGCACGTCCGACCTTGCTCCTATCGACCAGCAGGAGGCGCTTTTGAAGGAGCTCTTCCCGAATGTCAAGAAGGTTGGCATTCTCTACTGCTCTGCAGAGCCGAATTCCAAATACCAGGCGGACCTTTTCATCAACGCGCTTGATGCGGACGGCATTGCGCATAAGGAGTTCACCGCGGCGGATTCCAACGAGATCCCCGCTGTTACTCAGGCGGCTATCGGCGAGTGCGACGTGCTTTACATCCCGACCGACAACACGTTTGCGGACGCGACCGAAACGGTCAAGAACATTGTAGAGCCCGCAAAGATCCCCGTAATCGCGGGCGAGGAGGGCATCTGCGGCGGATGCGGCGTTGCTACGCTTTCTATCAGCTACTACGACATCGGCGCTATGGCGGGCGAGATGGCTTATGAGATTCTCGTAAACGGCAAGAACCCCGGCGAAATGGAGATAAAGTCCGCGCCGAAGTTCACGAAGAAGTACAACGCGGCGATGTGCAAGTCGCTCGGAATCACACCTCCCGCAGGCTATGAGGCAATCGAGTAATCGAATCGCGGACAATTAACGACTGAACAGCGGGGAATATAATTCCCCGCTTTGCGGTAAATTCGGATAAATGGAGAACTGAAAATGGATAAGCTTTTGACATTTGCAAACGCCTTGCCGGGAAACATTTCTCAAGGGCTGATATGGGGCGTTATGGCGATAGGGGTTTATATCACGTATAAGATCCTCGATTTCGCCGATTTGACGGTGGACGGCTCTATTGGCACGGGCGGCGCGGTTATGCTGGCGCTGGTGCTTCAGGGCGTTCCCATACCGATCGCCATGATATGCTCGTTTGTGGCGGGGTGTCTTGCGGGGCTTGTTACGGGGCTGTTCAACACCCTGCTGGGAATTCCCGGAATTCTCGCGGGAATACTTACTCAAATCGCCCTTTATTCCGTGAACTACACGATTATGGGCAAATCGCAGATGTCGGCAAGCGTCGACCAGTATCCGCTGTTTATCTCCTCAAGAAGGATCGCGGTGAACAACGGCTTCCCGACGGTGGCGCTGGAGCTGCTGAAAATCTTCCTCGTTGTCGCGGTAATCATCGCGGCGCTTTACTGGTTCTTCGGGACGGAATACGGCTTCACTATCAGAGCTACGGGCTGCAACTCCAACATGGCGCGTGCGCAGAGCATCAACACGAAAAAATCCACGCTGATTACGCTTGTGCTTTCCAACGGGCTTGTCGGGCTCTCGGGCGGGCTGCTCGCGCAGTATTCCAGCGCTACGGACGTAAACATCGGGCGCGGCGCTATCGTAATCGGGCTTGCAGCGGTAATTATCGGCGATGTGCTTGGCTCGGCAATTCTCGGTAAGCGCTTCAACTTCGTAGCGCGGCTGTCCTTCACGGCGCTTGGCGCTATTATCTACTTTGTGGTATTGCAGATTGTAATGCTGACGGGAATTCCCTCGCAGTTCAATAAGCTGTTCTCGGCGGTCGTTGTCGCGGTGTTCTTAGCTGTTCCGTACATAAGGAAATCGATAAAAACCTCATATTCGCGAGCCGCGCGGAACGCGGAGAGGACGCTTAATTCCGAAAACAATATTGAAAATGCCGAGGAAGGAGGCGCGGGCGATGCTGACGCTGACTGATGTACGAAAGACCTTCAACGCGGGGACGATAAACGAAAAGCACGCGCTGAACGGCGTGTCGCTCGACCTTGCCGACGGCGATTTCGTGACGATAATCGGCGGCAACGGCGCGGGGAAATCCACGACGCTTAACGCCGTCGCGGGTGTTTGGCCGATTGACGGCGGCTCGATAGTAATTAACGGGCAGAACGTTGTGGGGCTGCCCGAGCACAAGCGCGCGAAGTTTATCGGGCGCGTGTTTCAGGACCCGATGACGGGCACGGCGGCGACTATGGAAATTCAGGAGAACCTCGCTCTCGCGAAGCGCCGCGGCGAATCCAGAGGGCTGAAGTGGGGCGTTACGAAAAAGGAGCGCGAGGAGTATCACGAGCTGCTGAAAACGCTTGACCTCGGGCTTGAGGACAGAATGACGACAAAGGTCGGGCTTCTGTCGGGCGGACAGCGCCAGGCTCTGACGCTGCTTATGGCAACGCTGAAAAAGCCCGATATTCTCCTGCTTGACGAGCACACCGCCGCGCTCGACCCGAAAACCGCGGCAAAGGTTTTAGAGCTCTCCGACAAGATTATTGAGGAGAACAACCTCACCGCGATGATGGTAACTCACAATATGGCGGCGGCGATAAAGCACGGCAACCGCCTTATTATGATGAACAACGGGCGGATAATCTATGACGTAAAGGGCGAGGAGAAAAAGCGCCTCACCGTGGATATGCTGCTTGAGAAGTTCGAGGAAGTAAGCGGTGCTAAACTCGACAACGACCGTATGCTGTTCTCGAAGAAATCAATGGATAACTAAAGTAATAAATCTCCCCGCTGTCGGCGGGGAGATTTTTGTTTTTTGAGAGATGTTACTTCTCGGAGGAGATTTCCTCGGTGGAAGTGTTTGATGTATCACGGGAGATGTCACGTGCCGCGCTTGCCATTACCTCTTGCGCAAGCGGTCTGACCTCCTCGGGGAGGACTGTGAGGTCGCCTGTTCTCAGCGCCTCGCGGGCAAGCTCGATTTGCTCATCGCTGAGCCCGAGCGCCTTGAACATATCGGAATACTGTTTCATAACCTCCTCGATTTTGTCATCGGAGATAGTTATCGCGCCCTCGGCGTTCGGAATTTGCTTGCCGTTCGCGTCGATCGTGTAGTTGTCCTTATAAACAAGCTCGCTGACTGTCACAAACTCATAGCCCTGCGACTGCAAATTCGCGAGAATATCGGGGAGCGCTTCGGTCGTGTTTTCAAGGTCGTTGTGGAACAGCAGAATAGAGCCCGGTTTCACGCCCTTAAGCACCTTTTTCTTGATGTCGGCGGCGGAGGGCTTTTTCCAGTCCACGCTGTCAACGTCCCACTGAATTACCTTCATTCCCATTCCGTCAAGCGTTGTGATGAGGCTGTCGTCGTATTCGCCGTAAGGCGCGCGGTAGAGCGTCGGCTCCTCGCCCGTCAGCATTTTGATTTTCCGCGAGCACTCGCGCGTGTCGGAAATCAAATCGTTGACGTTCGCGCCAAGCACGTGCGGGTGCTGGTCGGAGTGATTTTCAATCTCGTGTCCCGCGTCGAAGAATTTCTTAACGTCCTCGGGGTAACGGTCGCAGAAATCTCCCGTGACAAAAAATGTCGCGCGCGCGTCATAGTCCTTTAAAATCGAAATAAGCTCCTCGGTGTTGGAATTTTCCCACGCTACGTCAAAGGTTATCGCGATTTTTTTGTCGGAACATTCCGTCGAATAAATAGGCAAAAGCCGCTTCTCCGCGCGCGAGCCGACAGAGGTCGCGATAAGCGTAATAGCCGCCGCCGCGGCTAAAACGACAAACGCTACAATCGCCGCAAAGCGCTTTATCTGCTTTTTAGTAAAGGTCATTGCTTTCATATTATCCCTCCATAAGAATGTTTTCTGCTCTATAATATGAGGGATAATGGACAATTATGACAAGCGCAGACTGCCGATAAGCCCTCATCTGCGTCGTCAGCCGCACACGCGGCAGCCTTTAGGCTAGCCGCGGTGCGGTTTCCTAGCATCTGAGGGCTTCTCGACAGCTTGCAAATTAACTTTTTACAAGTTGAAATCCCCCGCCTTCGGCGGGGGATTTCTAACCTCTTACTTCTAACAGCGCGCATAGATATGAGAGCAGAGAAAAAATTGCTGATATGGCTTTTGGAAATTTTTGGGGAAGTCGGGTGAGATTATGCTGAATTCTGTCAAGATTTTGCGAAAGCTATGCCGGAGCGTTAGGTATTTGGGAGGATTACCTTATTAGTAAAGCTGTCCTCTGCTCTCGTATCTATGCGCGCTGTGGGCTTGTGATTAGTAGTTGGAATGTGTTAGGTTGGCATTTGTTAAATCGTATACGAGGTATTTGTAGGCGGCAATAAGCTCGTCGCCGTTGTAAAGTGCGATGACCATTCCGGCAGTTATACTGCCTTCGGGGATCTCCTCGCCGTATTCCCCCGCCATATTGGCTATACCTCTGTAGACCTTGATATTATTGCACTCGGTGAGCTGCTTTATGGCGTCTGCGCTGCTTTGCAGCTCCTCAACGGTTTCCGCGCTGCCGAGTATCGCGCGGAGCTGCATTTCGTTTTCCGCGGAGAACGGCGTTTCGCCGGACAGGTTGTCGGCGGTAACTACGCTTTCTACATAGCTGAGAGTAACCTTCGCCATTCTCGCGTTGTAGGTGTAGTTGTTAGAGCCGAGATTCTGCGTGGACTCGACGCTTATGTTTTCGAAGATCGCCGTCGCCTTGAGGTAGTTGGAGTTCGACAGCGCCCGCTCTACGGTATAAACCTCGGTTTCATCAAGAGTGAGCACCGGCATTTCGCCCGCGTATTGGAAACCGTTTTCGGTCACAAGCTTGCGAAACGGTGTGTTGTATTCGTTGGTCGACAAGAAATCAAATATGTCGTAGTCCATTATCGGGAACTGGCTCTCGCCATTTCGGAAAACGCAGTAATAAGTGCCGTTGTCGTTAATAAGGTAAACGTCCGCGGTGATTTCGCCCTCAAATTCCACGTAATTGTGCGAAAGCGCCGTAACTCTTGTCACCTTGCCGTCATCGTCGTACTCATTGTTGTTGGCAAGCCGCGTAATGGTGCTGGACGCTTCCTTTACGGTAAGCCCCATAAACGTGTCGCCCTTTTGAATTCGCTTGAAATCATGCGCCAAATCATCGGTCAACCCGCCTATGTCGATGGGATAGCTGTCGATGTTGTTGAAATTGTGCCCTAACGGTTCGGCGACATACGCGAAGCCGCAGTTTAAGCTGAACCAGTTGTCCTCGGTGAGGTCCTCTTTAAGGAGCGGCACGTCATCATCCTTCAAGCCCGGTGTAAATCTCTCAACGCTTGTGATGTCATCGTACCAGAGCTGGCGATTGTCGGGGCCTATCACCTCAAACGGCAGCGGCGCGTCGGTCTGGGGAGCGTGCGTGCCGATGTTCGCCGCGGAGTTGTCGTTCTGAACGACGCCCGTGCTGCCGTCGTCTCCGCCGATCGAAACCTCCTCGCCCGTGTTAGGGTCGACGATTATCCTGCCGCGATAGTGATTAAAGGCTATTGAAACTCCCGTGATAAACACCGCCGCCGCGGCTATTGAAGCGACGAGCTTCAACGGCGAAAAGCGCGTTTCTCCCGGGTAGATCTCTACTGCTCCCGAGTGTAACGGGTCGGTGTCATCGTCGTCATTCAGGTATTTTCCTGCGTCTTCTATGAATTTTTCATCGATGTCGTTTATGGCGTTAAATAAATCTTTGTTGTTCATAATGACCTCTTTCTATATAAATAGGGGGGTGAATTCGATAAGTTGCCAAACAGGGAAGCTTTATTCTTCCTCCAGAAATCCTTGCTTTTTGAGGAATTTGGCGAGCGCCTTTCGGGTGCGCATCAGCGTTACCGAAACGCTGCTTCTGTTTGCCGCCCCGATCTTCTTTGTTATCTCTTTAGTTGACAGGCAGAACCAGTACCTCAAAACGAATATGTCGCGCTTGTCCTTTGGCAGCGACCTCAAAAACTCGTTTACCGCTTCAACCAGCAGCTTGTGCTCGTATTCCTTTTCCACGTTGCTGTTACGCGAGCAACATTCCGTCAGCTCCTCCAAAACCAACGAAATTTCCCCGCTGCCGCGTTTTTTCGCGTGGGTATCCTTATAGCGATTAAGGCTTATGTTTTTCGCGATCGTTGCCATAAACGCCGCGAGATTTCGCGGCTCGTGCGGCGGGATCGTTTCCCACGCCCTCATCCAAGTGTCGTTGAGGCACTCCTCGGCGTCCTGGGGATTTTTAAGTATGCCGCTTATGACCGTGCCGCAATAGTTTCCGAACTTCCTGCTCACCGCGGAGATTGCTGTTTCGTCGCGCGCCTGAAACAGCGAGATGATTTCCGCGTCGCTCAAGACCTCGGGATTTTCTTCCCTTTGCATAAATTTCCTCCCGCTTATTATGCATATTTCCATTGAATTCACCTGCCCCTCACTTATATAGACAGAAAAAAAACGAAAATGTTACACTTTTTTTGAAAAAAATTTTAATTTTTTTAAAATTTTTTTAAATTTCTTGATTTTACACCCAAAATCAGGAAATCCTGGTATATTTTGGTTTCTTCTGTAAGGGAACAGGCTGTTGTGTTCCATATTATTATAGCAGATTTTGGGGGAGTTGTAAAGAGGGGAGCGTTCCAAAAAAGAGGCAGGAATCCCCGCCTTTCAAAATTCTACTTATCGTAGGGCGCTGAAGCCAAAAAAGAGGCAAGAGGTGTTGCCTCTTGCCTCTGATTTTCTTGCTTCAAGCAGAGCTTATTTGTAAAGCTTCTGCGCCTCGTAGCTCGTGTGGAGAATTTCGTGCGCCTTATGCGAATTCGGCTCGCCGAGGAACTCCTTGTAGAGAGCCTGAACGTCGGGGTTCTCGTGCGAACGGCGCATCGGGTTCTTTGCGTCGATGTCGTAGAGGATCTTCGCGCGCTCTGCGCGGATATCAACGAAGTTGCGAACGCTTGCGGGCTGGATTATCTGTCCGCCGCCGTTTACGCAGCCGCCGGGGCAGCCCATGATCTCGATGAAGTCATAGCTTGCTTCGCCCGCCTTAACCTTCTTGAGCAGCGCCTTTGCGTTTGCAAGACCGCTTGCTACCGCAACCTTGACAGTCTTGTCGCCGACGGTGTACTGCGCTTCCTTGATGCCCTCAACGCCGCGTACCTCCTTGAAGTCGATAGGAGCGTCGTTGTTCTCGCCCGTGAGCTTCCATACAGCGGTACGCAGAGCCGCTTCCATAACGCC
>CAYSHU010000013.1:0-20783 GCA_964430965.1 uncultured Ruminococcus sp.
GTTACACTTTTCTGAAAAAAATTATCGCTGCTTCACATCAACGATTTTCGCGTAGTTCCCGCCGCCGCGCAGCCGCCGAAAAGCGAAACGCCGAGAATTATCGTAAGAGCTTTAAGATTTGATTTCATAGTCTGCCTCCGTGAAATTTTTACTTTCACTTATATAGACAACAAAATCCCCGAAATGTTACAAATTTTCTGAAAATTTTTTAAAAATTTTTCTCCTATTATAAATAAAGTGAAATTAAGACGAGAAGTTAAAGATTTTCGGGGATTTGTTGTGATTTCAGTATAATGCTTTTTCGGGGATTTGTCAACGGAGTTGGGAGAATTTGCCGAATGTTGGGATAATTTGATTATTGTTCGTTTAATGATAAAACCACCGTGCTTCTGAAACGCTCGCCGTCCTGCGAAAAGTCCACCATTCCGTTGTATTTTTCCGCGATGCTTTTAATGCTCTTTACGCCGTAGCCGTGCCGCGCCGGATTATCTTTTGTCGTAGCAAGCAACCTGTTATTCGAAAAAGCGTTTTCGGGGGCGGTGTTTTCCACCTCCAGAATGAATTTCCCGTCCCGCGTCCTAAGCCGAATCTCTATTATCCGCTGCTTGCCAAGGCATTTGCCGCACGCCTCTATCGCGTTGTCCAGCAGATTTCCGAGGAGATTGCACAAATCCACCTCGTCAATCGCTTCAAGCCCCGTGACGTTTTTGTCGACGCTGCACAGCACCATAATCCCGCCGCGCTTCGCTTCGGAGAGCTTCGCGTTCAAAATCGCGTTGACGAAATCGTTTCCCACGTCGATAATCACGTCAAACTCGGAGATTTTCTGCGCCGTCCGCTGCATATACTCAATCGCCTCGTCCGCCTTCGCTTCCATTAACAGCGACATCACGACCGCGTTTGTCTGCTTCATATCGTGCCGCACGCGGCTTATTTCCTCATATTGTTTCTTGACATTCTGCGCGTATTGCGCCCTGAATTCCTCCCGCTCCGCCGCAAGCCGAAGCCGCTCCGCCTCGTGCCGAGATTTGTTCAGCAAAATCGTCATATAAAAGCATACCATCGCCGCGGCTATCGAGCAGAGCTCCGCAGCGTAGAGTATTGCGGAAAACGTGTTAGCTCTCATCATATACGTCTGCATTAGCGCAATCGCGATAAACGAAGCAGCAACAACGGACAAAACCAGCACCCACCCGCGCCTTCCGAGCTTTAAATCCTCTTTCCCAACGGCGCGGAGGATAACGTCATACACGAACAGCTTTATAAGCTGCGCCGCCGTTATCAACGCGACCCGCCACCACGAAACCCACGTAATCACGCCCACGGGCGTGCTCTTGAACGCTCCCGCAGCAAGCCCCGTAAGTATCGCGGCGATTATCAGCGAAACAAAATCTGTCAAAATCGAAGCAAGGATTTTCGTGGATATTTTGCTCTCCACGAAAAGAAGCGAACAAACGAAATAATACAGGAAGAATAAAATCCCCGACACGATATCAAACCTTACGGTGAAATTTACAATCGTAACCAACACCGCGTTGGCAAGCGAGATATAGACATATTTCAGTTTGGCGGCGTTTGTCGTGAACTTAAATCCTTGGAATTTCAGCGCAAACCGCGTCATGATAAAGGACTCAATAAAATTGATAAGTATTTCGTAGATTTTGACAAATATTTCCATTCACTCACCCCCGCTCAAATAGCCGATATAAGCCGCCTCAAACTCGCGCTTGCACGCCTTGCTTATCGGGATTGTCTCGCCGCTTTTCAGCTTGATAACCAGATTGCGGCTGTCGATGTCCTTGATGAAGCTCATATTCACGAGATAGCTTTTGTGCGGTCTCGCGAACACGCGCCCGTCAAGCTCCTGCCCGATGTCGTCGAGCTTTGCCCGAACCCGCACGGGCTCGCGCCCCGCGATTACATACTCGGCGTAATTCCTCACGGATTGAATAAGCTGAATATCCGCGATGTTAACGGTGATCGTCCGATTGTACGGAAGCGGCAGAGTGACGGTTTTCGCGGCGGTCAGCCCCGCGATAAGCCTCGCAGCGACGCTTGCGACGCGGTTTTCGAGAAATTTCGAGGAGCCCTCCGCGCCGAATTCGGCAGGCCCTAAATTTGGAAGATGTTTGGGAATAAAGTCGAACGGCTGAAAGCTGAAGCTGTCGTAAACCAGCGCGTTTTCCGTCGTTATGAAGATAATGCGGGTTTTCTCGGCTTTCTCGGAATAACGGCGGAGCTCCGCCGCCACGTCAAAGCCGTCCATATCGGGCATTCTGATGTCGAGAAACACCGCGTCGAACGGATCGTTTTTCTGCGCGGCGAGAAACTCCCCGCCCGACGTAAAGCCGTCAACGGAGATCTCCGCGCCCTGCTTCTCAAACTCGCGCGAGATCAGCTCGCGCAGATATTCGAGAATCGCCGCCTCGTCGTCGCAGATCGCAGCTCTTATCATTAAAACCGCCTCCCTTTTACTTGATTATCCCGTAAAGCCCGCACAGCAGCGCCAAGAACGCCAGGTTAAACGCCGTGAAGATCAGCATATATTTTTTCGGGGAGCTCCCCTTTGCAGCCGCGTAGAATTTGTACGTGATAAGGCTTGCCATTGAGGCGATGAGCGTCCCGAGCCCGCCGAGGTTCGTGCCGATGATAAGCGACGGCGCGTTCTCCGAAAGCCCCGAAAGCAGGATCGCCGCGGGGACATTGCTTATCACCTGCGAAAGCGCGATCCCAAGCCAAACCTCGCGCCCCTGCAAAACGCCGCGCAAGCTCTCCGAAAGCGCGGGGATAGACCCCAGATTGCCGACGAAAATGAAGAAAAAAACGAACGTTAAAAGCAGCGAATAATCCACTTTAAGAAACAGCCTTCTGTCAAGGATCAGCACCGCGATAACGATTATTCCGAGCAGAATTCTGTAATCGAGAATTCGCAGAATGGACAGCATACAAATCGCGAATTGTATCAGAAACAGAACAGCTCTCACGCGCCCGTTAATCCTCGCCGAGCCGCTCGGCTTCTCGATTTGCAGCTTCGGCAGGAACAGAAAAACCGACGCTATTATCAGCGCGAGCGACAGCGCCGAGTACGGGAAAATTATCGTCAAGAACTCCGAAAACGTTAAATTGAATTTCGAGTAGAGATACAGGTTCTGCGGGTTTCCCATAGGCGTGAGCATACTCCCGAGGTTCGCGGCGGCGGTTTCGAGAACCAGCAGAATTATCTCGGCACGGGATTTTTTCTCGCCCTCAATACTCTCAAACAGCAGCAGCGTAAACGGCACAAGCGTCACGAGCGCGACGTCGTTTGTCAGCAGCATACTCACGAAAAACGACAGCAGCACAAGCGCGAGCCCGACTGCCTTTATGCTCCGAAGCCGCCGCAGAAGCGCCTCGCAGATAACGTCAAACGCGCCCGTCGCGCGAATTCCCGCGACGACCGCCATCAGACAAAACAGCAATGCCAGTACGCGCAGGTCGATGTAATCAAGATATTTCGCCGACGGCGGCACAATAAAGCAGGATATAATCGCCAGCACACCCGAAGCGCAAAGCACCGCTTCTTTTTTAATAAAACCTATCACTTTTTTCATCGAAAATTCTCCCCAAAAACCAAATTTCGCAATTAAATTTTACCACAATATGAGAGGAATGTCAAGCGCAAAAAACTCCGAGAGCAAAGCCCTCGGAGTTTTCTAAATCCGCCGCCGGAAGCGGCACCGAAATTGTACATTATCAATTATACATTGTACATTGTTTACAGCTTGCTTAAGCTGTAAAGCTCGTCCGCCATTGTTTTTACGCTGCCGAACGTCTTTGAGGTCGCGGCGGCTATCTGCTTTTGCCCGCTCGTTTCCTCGACTATCGCGTTTGCCTCGTTGTAGGAGATCTGCACCAGCTGCTCCATTTGCTGCGCCATTTCGTGGACGCGGCGGCTGCGCTCGCCTGTCTGCTTGCCGCTTTGGGCAATTTGTTCGGTTTTCTCGCGGGATTGCTCCTGAAGCTGCTCAAGCTCGCCCGCGGCTTCCCGTGCGGCGGTAATTCCCGAAATGCCGCTGTCAACGGAGCTCAAATTCTCCGCGTTTGATTTTTTGACCACGCCCAGCATCGCGAGAACCTTGTCGACGGTTTTGGAAACGGAGTTGCTGGATTGCTTCGAGCGCTCTGCCAGCACTCTGACCTCCCCCGCAACAACGGAAAAGCCCTTGCCGTACTGCCCCGCCCGCGACGCTTCTATCGACGCGTTTATCGCGAGGATATTCGTCTGCTCGGATATGTTCGCGATGTCCTTTACGAATTTTGTGATCTCTTCAATTACCTTTTCGAGGCTTTTAATCGAGTGGTTTGTCATATCCGCCGAGCGCTCTATCTCGCGCATACTTTCGACGGCGCTGTTCATCTGCTCGATATAGCTTTCCATGCGCCCGCAGATGTCGTCCGAAATGCCGAGCATTTCTCCCGTTTTGCTGCCGATAAGCGCGGTGGCTTCCACCATTTCGTTTATCGTGTCCTGCATCGAGCTTACGTGGTTCATGCTTTCGGTGCAGTTGTCAAGCGTTTCCTTTGCCGACGACGCGATAGTGTCCGTGGATTTTTCGGTGCGCGTCATGTCCTCGGAGAGGGAGTTCATCATATCGACAAGCCGCTCGGAAACCGTGCCGCATCTTCCCATAATCTCGTTGACGCGCTCGCTGCCATGGAGATTTTCCAGCAGCTTGTGCGAGCCCGCCGCGACGCTGATAAACACCGCGCCCATAAGCACAAACTCGATAGTAAAGCCCAGCATATACGGAATATACTCCAGATTAGGCGCGGCGTTGCCGTTTGCCACCGCGTCCTTAACGCGGAACCACGTCGACACCGCGCACATTACATATGTGATAACGGCAATGATTATCGTGAATTTCTTGTCGTAATACATACAGCTGAAAAGCAGCGCAATGCCGTAAGTCATATAGATGCCGACGGCGGAATTCATTCCGAGGAGCATTACGATAAGCCCCACCGCCAGCACGCCTATGAATTTCATAATCTTAACAGGCACGCCGAGCTTCTGCAATATAAACGGCCCCACCGTGCAGAAAACGCCGATTATTGAAAGCCTTGTAAGCGCCCCGTAATCTATCCAGAAAATCCCCGCCGCCGTCAAAGCGAAAAGCGCGGGAAAAACAAGCGTCATCCACAAAAGAACCTTAGTCATCCGCTTGTTTACATTAGCGTCGTTCTGCTCAAAAAAATCGGGTTGTCTTTCCAAAAGAAACACCTTCCTTTAATCAAAAATCATAGCCATTTTAGCATATTTTCACACTTCTTTCAAGGCTTTTTTGCGGGAAGGCGCTTAATTGACGAAAAAAGCGCTTAATTGACGTGAGAATTTTTCATCTGCAATCAGATCTGCGAACAAAAATCCCCGCCCTGTTTTACAAGGCGGGGTTGAATTTAAGTTACGGCAGCTTTTCAAAGCTCGTGGTGATATAGGAATTGTACGCGCTTTCAAAATCCTTCGCCGAGGCGAACGCGAGGTTGGAGTACATCACGCCCTCGGGGGTGATCTTCGGGTCGTCAATTCGGACGATAAGCGCGCAGGTCGTGTCGTCCTCGCGGGGCTTTTCACCGAATAGCTTTACATAATACGAAAGCTCCGCGTCGTAAATATAGTAGACCGATTTCTTATCCTTTACAGTAAACCCCCAGCCGTCGGAAACATCTCCCACACCCACATAGGCGGCATTTAATTCCGTTGCGGAAAGCTCGTTAATCCGCGCCGCGTCGCCAGCGTAAAGCGAACCGAGATTCGCCCCGCTCACATTTGCAAGAAGCCTATATTTAGCTTCCCTGTCGGAGCCGTCTTTAACCGCCTCAATTTTCTCGTTCAAAAAATCCTCGGCGATTTTATCAAGCTGCTTGCGGTTTTCCGCGGTCAGGTCCGCCGACGAAAGAATGTACGCGCTGTCAACCTCGACGGTGTATTCCCGCGAGGTTTCCTCGATTTTGTATTCACGTCCGAGCTGCTCAAGCGCGTCCTCGGAAAGCCGCAGCGTCAGCTTTTCGCCGTTCTTGAACCTCCTGTCGGTGTAGATGTCGGAAACCTCGCCGTTTTCGAGGACGAGCTCAAAGGCTCCATAGGCAGCGTAAATCCCGTGCGGCAGCTCGCCGTTGTAATCCACGCTTACCTTGCACTCAGGCGAAACGCCCTCCACATTGAACTCCACCGCCGCGAAAACGTCCAGCTTCTGCTTTTCCTTAAGCCCCGACACCGTAAAGCTGAGCGTCGGGTTTTTCACCTTGACCTTGGCGTTTTCCATTAAAAGCTCGTTGTAGTTTATCGTAACGCTGATAACGTCGCCGTTTGAGAGCTTGCCGTTGTTTTGTATCTCGGCAGCCTCGAAGCTCTCCGTAATCGCAGTCGGGGAGATTTGCTTGTCCAGCAGCGGCAGCATCGCGCTCCTGTCAATAGAAGCATACGCAGAGCCGTCGCCGTCGTAGCCCGTAAACTCGACGCTGACGTAATTCGCCAAATCAATCGTCCGCTTGCCCGAGCAGCCGCTCAAAACGCACAAGCACAAAACCGCAAGCGCCGCAAAAGCGTCCCGGATAAGCCGTTTCTTCATAGAATTACCTCTTTTCATTTTGATTGAAAAACATGTTTTACAACTGCATTATAGCACTTTAAAGCAACAATGTCAAGCGGAAAATCCGCTAAAATTTCAGCTTTGGAGAATTGCATAAGAAACACTTGCGGGTTTTGTTGAGTTTAACCAAAAGCGGCGGGGAAAGCTCCCCGCCGCTTTACTGTTTATTCAATTCAACCCCGAAAATCTCCCCCGTCCTTAAATCAGCCAGAACATAAAGAACTCCCAGTAAACAAAATTAGCGACGGCGGCTGCGAGCGCGAGGAGCGTTATTATCACGCACGCCCGTTGCTTCCCTGTGAGGCTCGCCCTGCTCATTTTGATTATCCCGAGCACGAAAAGCACCGCCATTGCGAGTATCAGCGGAATGAACGCCGCGCTTGCCCACGTGTAGGCGCTCGCGGGCAGAAACTCCGCCGTACCAATCGCCACTGCCGCGATAAGCGGGATCGCCGCCAATTGTAATAGCGAAACCACCAGGCTCCACCCGTTCATCGCTATTTTCGTGTCGTTTTTCTTGATTTTGTACACGAGCTTTCTGATGACGATTATCAGCACGCGGAAGAATGAGAAAACCACCGCCGCGACCCATAATAAAGTCAGCGCGAGCTCCGTAATAAGCCGCTCTGTCGGCACGCGCAGATAATCTCCGTAAGGCATCGAGATTTTATCCGCGTCCGCCGCCCAGATGCTGCCGAGCTCTTTAACAAACTCCGCGTCCTCGAACGAAAGGCTCATAATCTTGAACGGTCCCTTGCGGACTGTTCTCGCGGGGGAATAAACGCCGCTAGGCTCGCCCTGATTGTCGTTAAAATACTTCTCCGCGGAATATTCCCCGAAAATCAGCTCGGGCATTTTCATATTATAGACGCTTTCGCCCGATTGATTTGTCATAATCACCGCACCGGTTTTGCTCTCCAAATCGAGAAGCAGATAGGACGAGCAGCCCGCGGTGTTTCCGCCGTGCCCGACCACGGGAACGCCGTAGCCCAGCGCCCAGAAGCCGTGATAGTTTGACGGCACGCCGCTTTCGCCGAGGTAATTCGTCGGCGTGAAGAGCGTTTGCCAAGTCCCGGGGCTTTGGAACAGCGGCGAATTCTCGTCGAGAAGCGCCTTGCCGAGCTTTTCAAAATCCCCGATCGTCGACGTGCACATTCCCGCGGGATAAATGGGTACGTAATAGAAGCAGTCGGGGATAAGCTCGCTGTCAGGGGTGTAGCATTGCAGCTCCTTTCGCTTCTCGCGAACGGCGCTGTTGTCGCTTAAATCCGCCGCGAGCGCCGTGTCGTTCATTCCAAGCGGCTCGAAAATGTTTTCGTGGACGTATTGACAATAGTCCTGCCCGCTGACGCGCTGCACAATAAGCGCCGCCAGCGCCGTGCTCCAGTTGGAGTACGCCGTGACAGTCCCGGGCTCGTAAATCTGCGCGGGCATGTGAGCCTTCAGCGCCTCCTCAAGCGGCAAAACCGCGTCGGCGTCCTTCAGGAAAATATCCGCGTAGACCTCCTGATAGCCCGCGTTGTGGTTCATCAAGTTTATCATCGTGACGGGAGCGTCAAAGCTGCGGTTCGCGCAAAGCTCCGCGGGAAGATACCCGGAAATGTCCGCGTTTAAATCGAGCCTGCCCTGCTCCCAAAGCTGCATTACGCTCACCCAAACGAGCAGCTTCGAAGCCGAGCCCCATTCCATTACGGTGCTTTCGTCGACGGCGAGCGCGTTTTCCTTGTCCGCGCAGCCGAAGCAGCCCGTGTAAACGGTTTGATCGCCGCTAAAAACGCTTACCACCATTCCCGCGGTGGTGCTTTCGTGCACCGCGACGAATTTCTCGATCTCCGCGCCGATATCCCCGAATTCCGTCCCGGACGGCAAAGCCGCCGCGTGAACCCTTGCGGGAAGGCAAATCACAAGCGCGAGCGCCATTAACGCGCACGTTATGCCTTTAAGGTATCGTTTCATCTTTTGTCCTCCAAAATCAAGAGGCAAGAGGCATGAGCGTTATCAGCCGCATCAATTCTAACCTCTTACCTCTGAAACTCTAATCTCTATCAGCCCATATAATGCCCGCCGTCGCGGAGCTTTTTGGTGAAAACCTCTACGGGCAGCGGCTTGTCGAATAGAAAGCCCTGCGCCTTGAAGCACGAGCAGTTTTTCAAAAGCTCCACCTGCGCGGGGCTTTCAACGCCCTCCACAATGCACTCAAGCCCAAGCTCCTGCGCCATTGAGATGACATACTTCAGCATAACGCGCTTGGCTTTTTTGTTGTCGTCGCTGTCCTCGGGCAGGAAGCTCTTGTCGATTTTCAGGACATTCCACGGCAGGTCGCGGATCAAATTCAGCGAGGAATAGCCCACGCCGAAGTCGTCAACCGATGTGCTTATCTCCGCGTTGTGAAGCGCCGAAACAACCTTTTTCAGCTCGCGGAAATCCACGTCGGTCGTCGTCTCGGTGAGCTCGATTTCTATGTACTTGTGCGGAATGTCGTACTTGTCGATAATCGCCGTAATGCGCTCCGCGAGCTTATCGTCGCCGAGGTGCATTCTCGACAGATTAACGGAGATCTTCACGAGCGGCAAGCCCTCGTCAATCCAGCTGCGCATATCGCGGCAGACGTGCTCGAGCATATAAAAATCCAGCACGCAGATGTTGTGGCTTTGCTCTAAAATCGGGATAAAGCGTATCGGCGGCACGAGCTCACCGTTGTGCCTCCACCTGCAAAGCGCCTCCGCTCCGCTTATCGTGTAGTTTGTCAGGTTGACCTTCGGCTGATAATAAACGAGGAATTCCTCTTTATCAACCGCGTCGAAAAACAGACTTTCAAGCAGCTTCTTCTGCTCGACGCGTTTTTTAAGCTCCTCGTTGAATTCGGAATACGGCGCGAGGCGGTTGCTGCGCGATGCTATCTCGGCTATCAAAATCGCCTCCATAACGTCCACGGGGCTGCGGCAGGTTTCGTCGATGTCGTAATATCCCGCGTGCGCCGACACGAAAAGCTCCTCAATTCCGCGGAGCTCCGTCGGGAGAGTCACGCCCGAAAGGTGGCGAATGACCGCGTCCTTTTTGGACTTTTTGAATAACGAAACAAAATTGTCGCCGCCAAGTCGGCTGATAAAGCCGTCCTCGCCTATAATATCGCGCAGAGCGTAGACATAGCGCGCCATAATGCGGGTTCCGCCGGGGCGCCCGAGCTTCGCGTTGATTACGGAGAGCTTTGCTATGTTAAAGCGGCAGGCGGTGTATTCCCTGATCTCGCCGCGCGCAAACAGCTCGCCTGTTTTCTTCATAAAATAGCGCAGATTGAAAAGCTCCATTTCGTTGTCCATAACGGAATATTTCTCCGCGACGGTAGCTATGCGAAGGCGGTCGTGAATGATATAAAGCGCAGAAATAAACGTGTTGACAAGCATTTTGTCCTCGGCGCTCCATTCCAAGCCGAGCCTCGGATAAACGTAATAATCAGAAACACAGCCGTCCTCGTGGAGCTTAACGATTTTAATCGGGCGGCTTTCATCGAAATTACCCTCGCTGAACAGCGTGGTAGTCGAATTCTTCAAAAAGAGCCTGTTTGCTCTGTCGGGGATATTGTGAGCGATTTCAAGCCGAGCTATCCCAAGCAAGCCGCAAAGCGCCTTAAACGCGGCTTCGGACCGCGGGCTTTCTGACATCGGGCACAGCTCCTCGGAGCAGCTGACGAACTCCACCATAGCCTCGTGGAAATTATTGGAAGCATTTTCGGGCATAAAAAGACCTCCCTCATATTCTTATTTTAATTATACAGCAAAACAAATGAGTTGTCAAGGTTAGAGGCAAGATTTTTTGGAAATTAACAAGTCGGGGCGGCAAACCCGCAAACGAACACAAACCGAGAAAATATTGGGAGTTAACGAATTGTTTAATTAAGGGCGTTTAACATATATTTATCCGAATTTGACGTAAAAAATTATAAATTAAGTTGAAAAACTGCGAAAAGTGTGTTATAATAAATTTGTAGGAAACCGCTGACGCGGTTTCGCGGCGCTTGTATTTGTGTTGTAACAAAAAGATGTGTTTTATCGGGAGAAAACGTATGAAATTGCTGTTGATACACGCTTGGAACGAAAAAGAGCGCTCTTACAGAGGCCGTTTTTCAAGCCTGCTTTCCTATCCGTCGCTTACGCTGGCTGTGATTTATTCGCTTATTCCCCCGGGAGCGTTTGAGCGTATTGACGTTGTGGACGAGAATTCGCAGAGGGTCTGCTATGACAAGGAACGGTACGATCTGGTCATGGTGTCGTTTGATACCTCGTCGAGCATTACCGCTTACAAGCATTGCGCGGAGTTTCGGCGGCGCGGCGCTTATGTGGTCTGCGGCGGATACCACGCAACCGCGCTGCCCGATGAGGCTGCGCTGCACTGCGACACGGTGATAGCGGGTCCCGCGGAAATTTCCGTGCCGGAGTTTGTCGCGGATTTCCTGAACGGCGCTCCTAAAAAGCTGTATCGCAATTTCGACGTTTGCGCGGCGGATTTTCCCGTTCCGGCGCGCGATAAGATCACAAAGCGCAGAAAGCTCAAAATTCCCGCTATTACTGCCAACAGAGGCTGTCCCAATCACTGCGTTTACTGCTCTATGAAAATCATGTGGAAAAACGACCCGCGCCCCATTGAGAGCGTTGTGAACGAGATCAAAGCTCTGAAAAGCAAAATGGTGATATTCTATGACCCGAATTTTTTTATACAGCGCGATTATGCTCTGGAGCTTATGAATGCGCTCAAGCCGCTGAAGATACTTTGGGCGGCGAACACCACGGCAGACATCGGTTACGATGCGGAATTGCTTCGTGCGGCGAGCGAAAGCGGCTGCCGCGGGTTTCTTATCGGGCTGGAATCCTTAAATTCCCAATCGCTTAAAGGAGCCGCCAAGACATTTAACGACGCGGACAAGTACAAGGAGATCATCGACAACATACATAAATTCGGGATAGCTGTAAACGGCTGCTTTGTAATGGGATTTGACAGCGATACCGAGGAGGAGCTGAGAGCTCTTCCGGAGCGCGTAGACAAGCTGGGGCTTGATTTGTGCAGATTTTCCGTTCTTACGCCGTACCCCGGAACGCCGCTGTTCAACAATCTGAAAAAGCAGGAACGTATTCTTACCGAGGACTGGAGCCGATACAATCAGCACAACGCGGTTTTCAAGCCCGCGAACATCACTGCCGAGCGGCTGGACGAGCTGTACAGACAGGTGTGGCGCAAGGCGTATTCGTGGAAGCGCGTTTTTAAACGTACCTTCGGCTCTCCGTGGCGTAAAAAGCCGTATGTGTTTATACTGCTCGGCGCGAATATCGGATTTAAATTTCTGGGAATAACGAAAAAATGAAAATAACATTTATCCGCGTGAATATGTTTGAATACGAAAGCTCCGACGCTATGAAGCCGCTGCTGTTCGGGATAATAAAAAGCCTTACCCCAAGCCGCTTTGAAATTGATTTTATTGATGAACGCGCCGAAAAGCTCCCCGAGAAGATCAACTCGGACATTATCGCGTTTTCGGTGGAAACGTTCACGGCTAAGCGCGCGTATATTCTCGCGAGGAAGTACAAAACCGACAACAACATCATTGTTATGGGCGGGTTTCACGCCTCGGTAATGCCAGATGAAATGCTCGAATACGCGGATTCTGTAATCATCGGCGACGCGGAGGGGGCTTGGGCGGAGTTCCTCGCCGACTGCGAAAGCGGTTCTCCCAAGCGGAAATATTATTCCGGGGAAAGCTGCCCGATCGCCCCGCTTCAAACCGACAAGAGCGTTTACAAGCACCGCTATTACGGCATAGGGGTGTATCAGATCTCGCGCGGGTGCAAATTCAACTGCGATTTCTGCTCGATAAAGACAATGTACAAGAGTGTCAGAAGCAAGCCGCCCGAGGTCGCCGCCGAGGAGCTTTCGCGTATGCGGGAAAAAATCATTTTCTTCGCGGACGATAACATTTTCGCTGACAAGACCGCGGCTTTGGCGCTGTTCAAGGCGATAGCTCCGCTGAAAAAGCGCTGGGCGTGCCAGATCAGTATGGACGCGGCGCGCGACGACGAGATACTTCGCGCGATGAAGAAATCCGGCTGCTTTCTCGTGCTTATGGGGTTCGAGAGCCTGAACGCGGACAGCCTGCGCGAAATGCACAAGTCCGCCAATGCCGCCGCCGATTACTCCGATGTGATCTCACGAGTTTACAAACATGGGCTGCTGATATACGGCACGTTTGTGCTGGGTTGTGACGGGGATTATCCGGACGTGTTTCAAAAGACTTACGAGTTCGCGGTAAGAAACAAGTTATCAATTACCAACTTCAATCCGCTTATTCCCATGCCGGGAACGGGAGTTTACGCGCGGCTGGAAAGCGAGGGGCGGCTGCGATACAGAAAGTGGTGGCTTTCCGATAAATATCGTTATGGAGAAACGGCGTTCATTCCGAAAAATATGACGCCCGAAGAGCTTCAGAACGGCTGTCTTAAGATACGGACGGATTTTTATTCGTTCAGATGTATATTAAAGCGGCTTTTTTCAAACCGAGCAAATTTTATTCCGATAAATTTTCTTGTTTTTATACTCGCGAACTTTATTTCGCGGCGGGAAATTCAAAGAAAGCAGGGACGGATCTTAGGAGGGCTCTTAAATGAAGCTGACGCTGATTAAACCCAACATAGGCAGGCGCGAGCACAGTCTTTACGTTGACGAGGGGCGAATGGAGCCGCTTCAGCTGGGTATTCTGGCGGCGCTTACTCCGCCTGATTTCGAGGTCGTGATGTACGACGACCGAATGGAACAGATACCCTATGATGAGCCGACGGACTTGGTGGCTATAACCGTGGAAACCTTTACCGCGCGGCGGGCTTATGAGATAAGCGCGGAGTTCTGCCGCCGCGGCGTAAAAGTGGTTATGGGCGGAATGCACGCCATGCTTATCCCCGAGGAGGTCGGCGAGCACTGCGACAGCGTTATCGTCGGCGACGCGGAGCCCGTTTGGGAAACAATGCTGAACGACTTGAAGAACGGTGAATTAAAGCCGCGTTACGATGTTGTTCAGCCGACTTGTCCTCAAATAAATGTGATAACCCGACGCGATATTTTCGAGGGCAAGGGGTACTTGCCTATCACGCTGCTGCAATTTTCACGCGGGTGCAGCCACAAGTGCAGCTTTTGCGCGTCGTCGGTGTACTTTAAGGCGCATCACTACTGCCGTCCTGTCGAGGACGTGATAAAGGAAATAAAGTCGCAGAAGCGAAAGCTGCTGTTCTTTGTCGATGATAACATCGTGTGCGATCATGAAAAGGCAAAGGAGCTTTTTCGCGCGCTGATACCGCTGAAGATACGCTGGGTAAGCCAAGGGAGCATGGATATGCTTCACGATGAGGAGCTTATGAGGCTTATGGTAAAGAGCGGCTGTCTGGGACTGGTGATAGGCTTTGAATCGATAACGCCCGAAAGCGTATCCGAGATGAACAAGGGCACAAACAGAAAAGGCTCGTCGGAGATGTACAAATGGGAAATCGAGCAGCTTCGGAAATGGGGCTTGCAGACGTGGGCGGCGTTTACGGTCGGGCACGATTCGGACACGCTCGAATCTATCAAGGCTACTTGTGATTTCGCGATAAAGAATAAGTTTACGTTCGCCGCATACAACATTCTTATGCCATATCCGAACACTCCGCTTTATGAGAAGCTGGAGCGCGAGGGGCGGCTGCTGTACGGCGGAAAGTGGTGGCTTCACGAGGACTATCGGTTCAATTACGCGAGCATAATTCCGAAGAATATGACGGCGGACGAACTGACGGAAGTATCTTTCGACTGCCGGCGGCGGTTCAACAGCCCGGGCTCGATTTTCAAGCGCGCGCTTGAGCCGCACACGAATATGCGCACGCCGTACAGATTTATGACTTATCTTATCTACAATCCGCTTTTCCGCAAAGAGGTTTTCAAAAAGCAGGGAATGAAATTCGGACTGAAAAACGACAGCGAGGTGAACGGAAATGCTTAAAGGTCGGGTTCTGCCTATATCGGATTATTCGGACAGCGATATTCGCGCGATGTTCGGGCTTATGTCCGAGTTCTATGACAACATGGACGAGGGCGTTTTCCGCAGGGATTTTTTCGATAAGGACTACTGCCTTTCACTGCGCTCCGAAACGGGCGAGCTTGTCGGGTTCACGACGCAGAAGCTGCTTGAATTGAACGTTGACGGGAAACGGATAAACGGAATGTTCTCCGGCGATACGATCATTCACAAGGAATATTGGGGCGATATTGAGCTGTTTAAGGTATGGGCGAATTTCTGGTTCCCTTTCGCGGAGAAATACGATGAGTTCTACTGGTTTCTGATCTGCAAGGGCTACAAGACCTATCGTATAATGCCGCTTTTCTGGGCGGAGTTTTTCCCGAATTACCGCGCCGAAACTCCCGAATACGAGCAAAAAATCATCGACGCGTATGCGCGGCTGCTCTATCCGAACGAATACAATTCCGAGAGCGGAGTTATCGAATACAGCTCGATCAAGGACAAGCTGAAAACGGGCGTCGCGGATATAGGAGAGCACGAGCTTAAAAACAAGGACATCGCTTTCTTCTGCGAGCGAGATCCGGGACATATTATCGGCAACGACCTGGCGTGTCTTGCGAAGATCGACAAGTCGGCGCTGAAAAAGCGAACGAGGGCGCTTCTGTTCAATGAACGCTGAATTAGCCGAATTTGAAATCCGTCTGCTGAACGGGCTGTGCAGGCTGCTTTATAAGGGCGAGTATGAGCGGTTTATTTCACCGTGCAATATAGGACGAGTGCAAGCCGAATATCTGACGGCGCTTCTTAAAAAGAACGCGGACACCGTTTACGGCAGAAAGTACGGCTTCGGAAAAATCCGCTGCTATAAAGACTTTGCGAAGCGTGTTCCGCTTACAAAATACGAGGATTACGAGCCGTATATCAAGGCTATGGCTAACGGCGCGGAGAACGTTCTCACAAGCGAGCGGGTTTTGTTGTTCGAGCTTACAAGCGGTTCCTCGGGCGGCAAGAAGCTCATTCCGTATACGCCGTCGCTGAAGCGAGAGTTTCAGCGCGGCATAAAGCCGTGGCTGTGCGACATCTACACAAAGCTCCCCGAGGTGCGCTCGGGCAAGAGCTACTGGTCGATAACGCCCGTGACCGAGGGAAAAAGCCGCACGAAATCGGGGATCCCTATCGGCTTTGAGGAGGACGCGGAATATTTCGGGTTTATCGAACAAGGGATCATGCGGCGGATCTTTGCGGTGGACGGCAGCGTAAAATTCCCCGAAAATACAGATAGATTTTACTTTGAAACAGCGCGGCAGATGCTCAACTGCGGAAGCCTTACGCTGATTTCCGTCTGGAATCCTACGTTTTTAACGATATTGTGCGGTCATATCCGCGATAACGCCAAGGAGCTTGCAAAAACTCTGCCTGAAGAACGGCGCGGCGGGTTTATTCGCGCGGTAAGCGAAAACCGTTTCGAGCGCGTATTCCCAAGGCTTCGGATAATAAGCTGCTGGGCTGACGGCAGCGCGGCGGATCATATTATGGAGCTTCGCGAACGCTTTCGCGGCGTGTATATTCAGCCTAAGGGTCTGCTTGCCACGGAGTGCTTTGTATCGTTTCCGCTTGTCGGAGAGGAGGGCTCGCGGCTTTCGGTTTACTCGCACTTTTTCGAGTTCCGACGGCTGTCGGACGGGAAGATAGTTACGGCGGGGAGGCTTCGGTGCGGCGAATACGAGATCATCGTGACAACGGACGGCGGGTTTTACAGATACTGTATCGGGGATATTATCGAGGTTTTGGAAACGTACCCCGACCGTCCGCCGAGGATAAGATTTTTGCGTCGCGGCGGCGTTTCCTCCGATCTGTTCGGCGAAAAGCTGACAGAGGAATTTGTCCGCGGCACGCTGATAAAGCTCAGGATAAACGGGAGCTTCTGCTTGCTTGCGCCTTACGGAAAGCGATACCGTTTATATACGACGGCGGAGAACATCACGTCCGAGGCGCTTGACGCGGCTCTGCGCGAGGGATTTCACTATGACTACTGCCGCAGGCTCGGGCAGCTCGACCGCGCGGAGGTCGTTCAAATAACGGGCGCTCCGAACAAAAACTATATTGAAAAACTCACCGCCGACGGTATGCGGATAGGCGATATCAAGCCCGCCGTTTTAAGTGCCCGCGGCGGTTGGGAAAACTATTTTACCGAAAGGAAATTGAAATGATCAAATTAGCTTTGCTTGCTCCCGCTGGGGCTATGCACCGATATTCGGGGAGCTTCGGGAGGTCGCTGCATTATGCGCCGCTCACTCTTACAACGCTTGCGGCGCTCGTTCCCGAGGATATGGACGTTGAAGTGAAAATTTACGATGAAACCGCCGAAAAGATACCGCTCGAGATCGACGCGGAGCTTATCGGAATAACCTGCATTACGGGAACCGCGCCGAGGTGCTACGCTTACGCGGATTATTTCCGCAAAAAGGGGAAAACGGTTTTTATGGGCGGAGTTCACCCGTCTATGCTGCCCGACGAGGCGGCACAGCACGCGGACGTTGTGTTTACGGGCTTTTCCGAGCAGACGTTCCCGCAATTTATGCGCGATTACGCGGCGGGAAATTATCAAAAATTCTATCGTCAGAACGCGGATTTTACGATCGTCGGCAGACCTACTCCGCGCCGGGAGCTTCTCAAATCCAAGCGATACATAACCACAAAAACCGTAGAAGCTATCCGCGGCTGCTGCCATACCTGCACGTTCTGCGCGTATCCCGCGGCGTTCGGGCGGACGGTTTATAAGCGCCCCGTAAAAGAGGTCGTTGACGAGATCGAGGCGCTGAACACAAAGCACGTTACGTTCCCGGACGTTAATCTTATAACCGACAGAGAGTACGCAATAGAGCTTTTCAACGCGCTTATCCCGCTGAAAATCATCTGGCTGGGGCTGGTTACTTCTTCTGTTGGTATCGACGACGAGCTTATGGCGGTATTCCGCAAAAGCGGCTGCAAGGGGCTGCTTATCGGCTTCGAGTCGATAACTCAGGAAAGCCAGCAGTATATTCACAAGGGCGTGAACAAGGTCGACAGCTATATTGAGCTTATGAAAAAGCTGCACGACAACGGCATACTCGTGCAGGGGTGCTTCGCGTTCGGCGGAGACGAGGAGGACGAGAGCGTTTTCGACCGCACCGTTGAGCTAATTACCAAGGCTAAGATAGACTTGCCGCGCTTTTCTATTCTTACGCCGTTCCCGAAAACGGGATATTACGAGCAGCTTGAGCGAGAGGGCAGGATCGTTGAACGGAATTGGGCTATGTACGACGTTCAGCACTGCGTTTACAAGCCGAAGCTAATGACCAAGGAGCAGCTCGAACAAGGCACCGACAGAGCCTGGCGTGCGGCTTACTCCACGGGCAATATAATGAAGCGGCTGGCTCCGTTTAAAAACAGTCCGTGGCTTTCGCTGCCGCTTAATCTGGGCTACAAGGGCTACGCCGATAAGTGGAGAAAATTCACCAAGGAAGTTATGTGCGACAACTCGGACATTCCGATACTGTAAAGGAGCGCTATGAAAATTACGTTTATACTCCCCGCAATCGGGAAAAAGCCCGGAAAAAAATACATAGGCACCTGGAAAATGGAGCCGCTGATGTTTGCCGTTTTGAAAACGCTTACGCCGCCCGATATAGAAACAGAACTGTTTGACGACCGCATTGAGCTTATTGATTACGGCACCAAAACCGACCTCGTGTGCATTACCGTTGAAACGTACACGGCAAAAAGAAGCTACAAAATCGCCGAAAAATTCCGCGAGCGCGGTATTCCGGTGGTTTTGGGCGGGTATCATGTAACACTGTGCCCGGAGGAAGCGGAGCAGCACTGTAATTCGGTGATGATCGGAAACGCGGAAACGGTCTGGAAGGAAATGCTGTCCGACGCGAAGAACGGAGCGCTGAAGCGGCGGTATATCGGCGGCGTCGGGGAATATGACATACGCCCGGACAAGAGCATTTTCTCGGGAAAGAAATATCTGCCGGTTTCTCTTGTGGAAACGGGGCGCGGCTGCTGTCACAGCTGCGAGTTCTGTTCGATATCAAAGTTTTATTGCAGCAAATACTATTGCCGCGATCACTCGCTGATAGTCGACGATATCCGCAATTCCAAGCATAAGTACACGTTTCTTGTCGACGATAATCTGGTTGCCGACCGCGAGAACGCCATAAGTCTTTTTGAGGAGATAACGCCGCTGAAAATAAAGTGGGCAGGTCAGGGAACGCTTTCTATGGCGCGTGACGAGAAGCTGCTCAAAGCGATGAAAAAGAGCGGCTGTGAGATAATCCTTATCGGATTTGAGAGCCTTAACCCCGAGAACTTAAAGCAGATGAACAAGTCATTTAATCTCGCTGTCGGCGAACGCGACGAGCTTGTAAAGCGTATTCACGACGCAGGGATCGGAATTTACGCGACGTTTGTTTTCGGTTACGACAACGACGACGAGCGGACGATAAATGACGCAATGGAATTTGCCAAAAAACACAAATTCTACACCGCGGCGTTCAATCACCTGCTGCCTTTTCCGAATACCGCCTTGTATAACCGTTTGAAGGACGATAATCGCTTGATCTACGATAAATGGTGGCTTGCGGACGGCTACAATTACGGCGAGCTGGCGTTTGAGCCGAAGCTGGTATCGGCGGAGAAGCTGAGCCGTCTCTGCCGCGACGCGCGAAAGGAATTTTCCTCCGCTAAAACCGTTCTGAGCCGCGGGTTTTCCTCGCTCGGGCGCACAAGTCCGCTTCTGTGGTGGCTGTTCTGGGCTATGAATTTGCGTCTCGGAGAAGAGATTGATCAGAAAATGAACGTTCCGATAGGAGAGAACCTCGATGAATTTCCAAAATGACAGATACACTCTTCGATTTGCCGAAAGCGAGGATAACGCGGGAATACAGAAAATTTTCGCGGACAGCGGATTTGACGGCAATCTGAGTGTTCAGTATCTGCGCAATCCCAAGCCGTTCGAGTCGTTTTCCGCGGACGGCGAGGAAAACCGCGTTATGGTAATTATCGACAACCAAATCGGCGAGGTAATTGCGGTGGGCGGCGCGGTAATCCGCACGGAATATCTTAACGGAGCTCCCGAAAAATGCGCTTATCTTACGGGCTTGAAGATCCGTTCCGATTACCGCGGAAAAATAGCGTTTATCGCAAAGGCTTACCAATTTCTGTGCGAGGGAATATCTCACTGCAAGCTGTGCTACACGACCATTCTCGATGATAACAAGGCGGCAATCTCGCTGCTCGAAAAAAAGCACAGAAATATGCCCGAGTATCGATATCTCGGGCATTACAATACATATTGCTTTCACGGCGGAAAAAAGCTGCTGCCTATCGAAAAGGAAAATATGAGCGGCTTTTCGGAGCTTATGCGGGAGCATTTTTCAAAGCTGAGCCTTACGCCCGTGGATTTCGATCTGCGCGGGTTTGGCGAGAAAACGTTCTATTCTTACCGCGAGAACGGGGAAATCGCCGCGTGCTGTTTTATCGGAGATCAGAGGGCGACAAAGCAGTACAAAATGTGCTCTTACGGCGGAATTTACAAGCTGCTGTCGAAAGCCCCGACAAAGCTGTTCGGGTATCCCGAATTCCCGAAAGCGGGCAGCATTATCGCGCACGGGGTCGTGTCGTATCTGTATGTGCGCGACAACGACAAGCGGCTTTGTAAGCGGTTCCTGCGTTCCGCGGCGGCAGAAACGGAGTTTTCACTGCTGATTTGGGGAGGCTTTGAAAGCAATCCGCTTTGTGCCGCGCTCAATAATATGGAAGCGATTCAATACGGCAGCCGCTTATATTCGGTGGAATGGAACAATGCCGCGCAAATCGGAGGAGAGATAGGCGTTGAGGCGGCGCTGCTTTAGTATAAAAATTTCCACTTCCAAAGACGACATTAAGCCACACAAGGACAGCGGGGCAATCAGAGGCAATGGGTCAGAGGCAAGAAGTTAGAGCGCCGAACCCGAAGGGCGAAGCCTGAAGCCTTTGCGGTCTGCAAAAAAATCCCCTCGGCGAAGCCGAGGGGATTTTTGCTGAGTGGCGGAAAGAAAGGGATTCGAACCCTTGAACGGGTATTAGCCGTTACACGATTT
>CAYSHU010000014.1:0-19718 GCA_964430965.1 uncultured Ruminococcus sp.
GCGAATACGGGAAGCTCGCGGCTGTTTGTAAACGGCGAGTACAAAAGCCAAAAGCGCATTTGGGGAATGCCGCTCGTGCACATCTCCCGCGGCAAGGCAAGGGGCTTTATCGCGATAGGGGTTCGCGCCCGCGGGATAATTTCGATAGGGGTGCTTTCAGTGGGCGTTTTGTCGATAGGCCTGCTGGCGTTCGGGCTGATCGCAATCGGAATGTTGGCGTTGGGCATTGCCGCCCACGGAATGATTGCCGCGGGAGTTTTCGCGCTGGGCGGTGTCGCGTTCGGAATGTTTTCAATGGGCGGAGTGTCGTTCGGCTGGCTGACGTGGGGTGGCGTTTCGATAGGGAAGTACGCGTTCGGCGGCTTTGCTTCGGGTGACATCGCGATAGGCGGCACGGCACATGGCATAATCGCGCTCGGCGAAAAGGCAAGCGGCGAGATAACTTTTGACGGCGCGGTTTCCGCCGAGGAATTCAGAGCGGCGATAAATTCACGCCTCCCGAGCACGCCGAAATTCGTCGCGGACTTGTTCTCGTGGTTCGCGGAGAATGTTTCGATAAAATAAAGCATCGCGACTTAAAGCAAAAAAATCCCCCGCTCCGCGGGGGATTTTTACTTGTAAATCAGAATGCTGCCTCGTTCGGGAAGCGTCCGCCGTTCGGGCGGCCGCCCTGTCCGGGGTTAAATCCGCCCTGTCCGGGATTAAATCCGCCTTGTCCGGGGTTGAAGCCGCCGTGTCCGCCGCCGAAGCCTCCGTTTCCTCCAAAGCCGCCGTTGCCCGAAACGCCGTCCGCGGCGGTTATTGTTGTGATTACAGAGCCGTCGACGCAGATGTCATAATCCGTGCCCTCTTTAAACCTCTCGCAGGAGAAAATCAACGACTGCGCGTTTTTCGTCAGCGTCGCTGAGAGAAGCACCTCGCTGCCCTCGCGAACCTCTACCTTGCTGCCCGCGGAAACGTTTGACGAAATCGAAAGGCACGGCTGGGAGAGTGTCGAGGGCGTTTGCGCCATTCCCTGCGCGCCGAACGCCATAAGCGTGCCGCCGCTCATCGCGTAGCTCATTTCGTAGTCCAGCGCGCCGTTGCCCGAGTTCGTTGGCCCGAACACCGTCACCGCGCCGCCGCTCTGGGCGATCGTGCCGTTGCTGTCAATGCCGTCGCCGTCCGCGTCAACCACAATCGAGCCGCCCGTTATGCTGATGTAGTAATCCGCGCTCGCCTGCCCGAAGCCGAAGAAGCTGCCGTTGTCGCCGCCCGCCGCGTTAATGCCGTCGTCAGCCGCCTTTACGCTGATAACGCCGCCGTCTATCTCGACGCACTTGCCCTCAAGCCCTTCGTAGCTCTTGGTTATCGTAATCTCGCCGTTTGTAATGCGGAGCGTTTCGTCCGAGTGAACGCCGTCGTCGCACGACGAGAGCAAAAGCGTGCCGCCGCTTATCTCAACATCGGCGTTGGAATGAACGCTGTCGTCGGCGGATTTGATGTTAATTTCGCCGCCCGTTATCGTAATTCCGCTGCCCGCCTTTAAGCCCTTGTGGCTTGAGGTGTCGCCCGATTGAGAGCTTTGCGTACTTTGAGCGCCTTGTCCTCCCTGAAAGCCTCCGCGCCTGTCAAAATCCCACGGGCTGTCTTGTGCGGTGACTTCCGCGTCCGCCGCGTCGCCGCCCGATTTTATCGTGATTTTGCCGTCGTTTATCGTGAGAGCCTTCTCTGCCTGAATTCCGTCCTTTTCGCTTGTGATATCAAGCTCTCCGCCCGCGATTGTGATATTTCCGCGACCCTCGTCCGTGTCGTTCGTGGATTTTATGCCGTCGCCGCCCGCGTTGACGCTCACCGTGCCGCCGTAAACCGTCACGCTGTCCTTGCCCGTAATGCCGTCGTCCGCGGAGCTTACGACAAGAGCGCCGTCATAAATAACAATCGCGTCCTTGCATTTAACCGCGTCGCCGTAAGCTCCCGTTATCGTCAGCTCGCCCCCGCCGTTTACCAGCAGATCCGAGCGCGTGAAAACCGCCGCGTCGGCTTCGTCCTCAGCGCCCGTGTAATTCCCCGTGTCGGAGAGGGAGTTTTTCGTGCCGTTTTTCGTGTACAGCGTCAGCGTTTTCGCGGCTTCGCAGTCGATAACCGCGCCGCTCCTTGAGGTCAGCGAAACGTTGTTCAAAAGCAGCGTTATCTCCGCTTTTTTGTCCGCGTTTATCTCGATTTTGCAGTCCGAGGAGCTGCCCGAAAGCTCGTAAACGCCCGACTTAGTGATGCTCAGAACGTTTCCCGCGGGCTTTGCGCCGTTGCCCGTGACGGAAATCCCCTCGCTTTCGAATTTGATAACGCAGTTGGTTTCGCCAAGCTCGGCGGGGGCGCTTGCGATGACGCCCGATTTGTCGGCGGAATTGCCCGAGCCTCCCGCGTTTGTCACAGCGCTGTCCGTTGTCGCGAGGATGGAGCTTTTCGAGCCGTCCGAGGTGTCGTCCCCACTATTCCGAGAGCAGCCCGTCATCAAAGCGGAAATCGCCATAAAAGCAGCTATGGTTTTAAACGTATACTTCATGTTAAAAAACCTCCGAATTACATCTCTTCGTGATTATCCGTAAGTAGACTGCACATTACGGTGAGATTCCCGTTACGCGCTCTTATTTTATCCAGAAATTCCTTTTCCTTTGACAAGTCCTTCAGCACAAGCTCATAGCGCAGCTCGTACAGCGTTCCCATGCTGACGGTCTTGGACATCAGCAGGCGGTGGGAAATCGTGTATTCCTTGAACAAATCGCCGAAGCAGGTTGTGTAGTCCAGGTCCTCGGGAATTAGAATTCTTAACAGCTTTGAGGAGCGCACAATTCCGAACAGCGGCGTAAATCCCAGCGCCGCGAGAATTATCCCCGCCGCGAGCGTTATTATCAGCGCGAAGCCGAGGTAGCCCATACCCGTCGCAAGACCAACCCCCATCGCGAGGAAAACGTAGCAGAGCTCGCGCGAGGTTCCCGGCGCGGAACGGAAACGCACGAGATTGAACGCGCCCATAACCGCAAGTCCCGCGCCCACCGAGCCGTTCACCATCATAATTACGGACTGTACTAAAATCGGCAAAACCACCAGCGTCACCATAAGGTTTTTCGAAACGCGCGGGTTGTTCAGCCTGTATAGAAACGCCGCGACAAGTCCCAAGCCCGCCGAAGTCAGCGTGCAGTATATCGCGCTCTGCGCGGTAAGCCCTGCCGAGGGGTCAATTATTGTTCCAAACATTTTGTCATACTCCCATTTTGAAATTTTGTCTAACTTCGCTTGAATAAATGCTCCCGTATTTCGAGAACGAGCCGTGATAGATTTTAAGCCGCGACAGAACTCTTACAAGCTCCAGCGGGATAGCCCCGACGGATTTCACTTCCCTAACTCTGAACGGCTGCGTCATAAGATAACTGCCGCTGTCGCCCTCTCGCAGGTCTAAGCCGTTTCGGCGGAAGCGGATGTTGCCGTCCATTGTCATGCGGAACTCCCTGTCGCTGTTGCCGTAAAACGCCCGCCTGTCGTAGCAGATAACGATTTTCGGCTTGAGGCTCATACGCTTGATCAAATAATCCAGCTCCTCGAAAACCTGCCCGCGCATCTGCGGTTCCGAGCCTTCGGTTATGTAGTCGAAGAGCTCCTTGTACGGTCGCTCCAGACGGCGCTTATACGTCAGCCCGCGGTATTTTTTCTTGATTTCCAGAAATGCTTTGGAATTGTCATCGGCTTGGTTTCCATAGCACCGAAGCCTCACCTTTTCCTTATAAATCGGCTTTCCGAGCGAGCTTCGGATAAGGTCGTTGTTTCGGTTGTCGAGGTAGATGTTCATGATCGTGTGCAAGCCGAACTCGTCCTCCGTCATAAAATCCCCGACCGCCGAAAGCACCTCGTTATATTGCCGCTCGTCCAGCAGAAACTTCATCTCGCGGCGCTTAAACGTGTTTGCGTAAGCCATTTTTCAATCTCCTGTTTTTAATGCTTGAGAATTTTTTGTTTTCCCCGCCGTCGGCGGGGAAAACAAATCAAAACAATAATATATAATTGATTTTCGATTACAACTTGATTATAACCTAGTTTTGTGTTAGTTTTATGATAAAAATAAAAAAATTTCCTATATTTTTTTGTGAAGAACTTTTAAAAAGCAAACAAAAATACCGAGCTTATCGCTCGGTATTTTTGTTTGGCAGTTCCGTGTTATCGTTTGTCAATCGGTATGTATTCTTTGTTTAGGTTGATCGCCTTGTATGCGGGTCTGATTATGCGCTTGCCGTTTATCATTTCCTCCATACGGTGAGCGCACCAGCCCGCCATTCTCGCGCACGCGAACAGTGCGGTGTACATTTCCACGGGGATTTTCAGCATCTTGTAAACAAGCCCCGAATACATATCCACGTTCGCGCATATATTTTTTATGTCACCGCGTTCGGACTTGAACACTGCGGGCGTAAGGCGCTCTATCGAATCGAGGAGCTTGAACTCGCGCTCGAACTCCGTGCCCTCGGCTAATTTCATCGCGTTGGATTTCAAAATCACCGCGCGCGGGTCGGAAAGCGTGTAAACCGCGTGACCCATTCCGTAAATAAGCCCCGACTTGTCGCCCGCCTCTTTGCGGAGCAGCTTTATGAGAAACGCCGAAAGCTCCTCGTCGTCCTCCCAGTTCTTAACGCCCGTTTTGACGTGCTCTAGCATTTCCATAACCTTGATATTTGCGCCGCCGTGCCGCGGACCCTTCAGCGAGCCTATCGCCGCGGCGTAAGCCGAGTAAGCGTCCGTGCCCGAGCTGGAAACCGTTCTGCACGTGAAAGTCGAGTTGTTGCCGCCGCCGTGCTCCGCGTGGAGCATAAGGCAAATGTCGAGCAGCTTCGCCTCGTCGGCAGTGTAAGCGCGGTCGTCGCGCAGGGTCGAAAGAATACTTTCGGCAAGGCTTTCGTCCTTGTTGATTTGATGCATAACCATTGTGTCGTTGTGGTAAAATCTCCGCAGCGCCTGATAACTTGCCACCATAATCGCGGGGAGCTTTGAGATAACGGAAATCGCTTTAAGCATCTCGCTTTCGGCGGATTTGTCCTCCGGGGCGCTGTCGTAGCTGTAGAGCGTGAGCACCGCCTGCTGCATCTTGTTCATAATGTTCGGCGAGGGATTTCGCATAATTACGTCCTCGCTGAAATAGCGCGGCAGCTCGCGGAACTCGGCGATAAGCCGCGCGAACGACGAAAGCTCGTGCTCGTTTGGCAGCACGCCGAAAAGCAACAGATACGCTATTTCCTCATAGCCGTAGCGGCGGTCGTTCAGCGCGCCGCTCACTAAATCGTTAATGCTGTAGCCGCGGTAGATAAGGTCGCCCTCGATAGGGTTCTTCTCGCCCTCGCTCATTACATATCCGTGAACGCAGCAAACGTTCGTGATCCCCGCCAGAACGCCCGAGCCGTCGGAATTGCGCAGTCCGCGCTTTACGCCGTATTTATTGTACAGCGCCGCGTCTATCACGCTGTTATGACAAAAATCCTCGCACATGTGGCGCAATCTATCCGTAGATTTCAGCTGATCCAGCTTATCCATAAAAATCCCCCCTGAAAATTGAAAAGTGACGGAAGTGTCAAAAGAATATTCAGTCTGTGAAGTAATTCATTTTGTTTCCCCGCCGTAGACGGGAAAACAAAAAACTATATATTTATTATAGCATATTTTTAAAATAAAGTCAAGGGGGATTTGAATTTTTTTGGATTATATATTGCAAAATACACAAATGAGAAATATTTATCAAAGGAGAACGAATGACTAAATCAAAGAAAATCACGATAATCACGGCGGCGCTGGCTATGGCAATAGCGTTGGCGGCGATTGTTTTCACGCGCCGAAGCCCCGACGGAAGCGTAACGCCGTCGCGGGTGAGCATTTACGACCGCGCCGCGGGGGTGATTTACACGCCGTCATATGAGGAGCTCCTCGCGGGGTGCGTTGGGGGATTGATGCTGAATAACGTCGAGCTCGAACCCGAGGCGCTGCTCGCTGTCGCTATCGCGGAGAATACGCGGATAAGGTATTTTCTTTCAAACAAGGGCGGCTTTGGCGGGAATGGAGATTTGGGCGCGGATTTGACGGTCAGCGAATATCTGCCATACTCTCCCGAAAAGGTAAGCGCGAAAGTGAAAACGGCGGCGCGGGAGGCGGCGGGCGTTTCGCTTGAGTTTAACGGCGAGGCGTTCATCGCGCCGATTTGCAAAATCTCCGCGGGGCGCACGGAGGCGCTGCCGCCGTATTCGCCGTCGATAGGGCTGCCGTGCGACGTTGACGCGGCGGGCTACAACGGCAGCTCGTCCTTCACGCCCGAAACATTGCGCGAGGCGCTTGGCGGCGGGAATTTGTCCTACAACTTCGCAGAATGGCTCCACGACCCCGTTTACACGGAAAACGGAACGCTCCGCTATGTCGAGTTCTGCGGTGAGCGCATCACGGGCGACACGCTGAAAAAAACGCTGGGGCTCCGAAGCACGGCAATTTCCGTTGAGTTCCGCGAGGATATGTTTTATTTCACGACCAAGGGCTGGGGCGACAACCGCGGAATGAGCGTCTACGCCGCGAATTATCTGGCAAAAAAAGGCAAAACCGCGGAGGAAATTCTGGCGATTTTTTATCCCGAGGCGGTAATCAATTAAAAAGTTTGTTATCAGGCTGGCGAGAAACCCTCAGATGCTAGGAAGCCCCACCACGGCTAGCCTTTATGGCTGCCATGGTGGGGCTGACGACGCAGATGAGGGTTTATCGACAGTCTGATTTCCCCGCCGAAGGCGGGGAATTTTTTTATGCAATCAATTGCCCTGCTTCCACTCTACGTCGGGCAGGTCGCTGTTCATCAGGAACAGGTACATATTTTTCGTAAATTCCATAGCGCCGCTTACGCTCAGGCTGTCGATGTTGAACATATAAAGCGCCGCGCCGCAAAGGAGAGAGCGCATATATTCGCTCCAGCTTGAAAAGTTCGCCTGCGCCGCGTCGGCGAGCGTCAGCAGCCCCTTGCAGTAATCGAAGTTGCCGATAAGTCCCGAATAATACGCGTGCCGCGCGAAGCCGATTTTTTCGCCCAGATCCCACGCGAGAACGCCCGCCTTGGGCATAAAATTCCCGAAGCTCCTAACGAACTCAACGCAGCTTTCAAACGAAAGCCGCCCCGCCTCGTTCAGCTGCGAAACATCGAAATTCGGCTTTCCTATCAGATACGCGATAACATCGTTCGCCATTCGCGAAACATTGCTCCCGAAATCCTTCTGAATAAAATCGAAGAATGTGTCCTCGTTCGTGATCCCGTAGAAGCGCTCAAACCATTGCAGGCACATTGCCTTGTCGTCATCGTTGTATTTCATAAAGTAATTTTCAAGCCCCACGGGGTGCTCGAAGCCCGGGATTTTGCGGATCGACGGGAAAAATCCGAGGCGCAGCTGGAACTGCTCGTCCGTTAATGAGAGCTTGTTAGGCTTTTCGCAGCGCGTTGTGAGGTCGTCGAGCATTTTCGCGAACCTCGCGCGCATATTCGCGAAATCCTTTTCAATTATCTCGGAGCACTCCGCGATTTCGTCCTCAAGCTCTATCGATTCGGCGTATTCTGGCGCGAGGCGCAGCGTGGCGCTGTAATGCGCTCTTGCCATAATCTCCCTGTCCGTCATATAGCATATGTATCCGCGCATATAGCGATAGCGTGCCATATCCTCATCGCTCAGGCAAAGCGGAGCTATTTCATCAAGCTCCTCGTCGGACTTTTCAAAATCCCGCTTGTTATTATACGCGCAGATTAGCTTGAAGCGCAGCTTGTTGCTCCACTTCCCGCGCGGTATCGCGAGTATTTTAGACACGACCGCGTCATACTTCTCGTTGTCGAGCTGCTCGTCGATTTTATCAAAAATCGCGTCGCTGTCGTGGATCTTGCCGTTTTCGTCCTCTTTGAATTTGATTTCCATAAATATACCTCACCTTGGTAGCTTTATTATATTATATCAAATCCAAAGGGAAAATGCAAGAGGTTTTTTGTTTTAATTATCGGTTGGGCGAGAAAGCTGTTTTTCGGCTTACGGCGTTGAATAATCCCTGTAAATCGGCGTACCTTACTGTCAGGTTTTAATTGTACACTTTCAATTATTTCAAGAAATCTGTTGACTTTATTTCCCAAATGTGTTATAATAAAATTACCGAAAACCGCTGACGCGGTTTGACAGCGCCGTTGGCGCTGTCGCGGCTTTGCCGCTCGGTAATTTTATTGAAACATAAATTGTTTTCGCTGCGCGAAAACAAAGCGCTTCGCGCTGCAGCGCCTGCGGCGCAGCAATTTATGTTATAATTAAAATAAACACAACGAGGGGAGGGGTCGGATTGTCCATTCGGGTGCAGTGCTGTGCGGCTGCGATTATGCTTGTGTTGCTGTATTTCTACAGGCGGCAGAAGCGCATCGGGCTGCGGACAGGGCGGGCTTACTGGCGAATGTTCTGCATGGCGTTTTTGTCGATTGCGTTCGACATAATCTCCTGCGTCGCGATTACAAATATGGAGATACTCCCGAAAATCCTCGTTGAGATTGCGTGCAAAACATATCTTAGCTCGCTTGACTGCCTTTCGGGCTTTGTGCTGCAATATATCGGCGCGGATATTTTCAAGGACAAAACAACCTATCACCGCGTTATGGTGATGTATTCCGCGTTTATGTTCGTGGGAATTGTGACGGTTTTCCTTCTTCCGATAAGCTACCACGCGGGCGAGGGCGAGGGACAGCTTTACACCTACGGTCCGAGCGTCATCGCGACATATGCCTTCGCGGGGACGACGATAATCGGCATTTTCCTGAGCATTATAATCTCGCGGCATAAAATGAACAAGGACCGCCGTTACGGCGTAATAATCGGCATCGGCTGTATTCTGACCGCGGCTGTTATTCAGTTCCTGAACAATCAGCTGCTGATGATCGGCTTCGCGGCGTCAATGTGTATGGTCGTGTTGTTCCTCTGGCTTGAAAACCCCGGCTATTACATCGATTTCCGCACGGGAATGTTCAACCAGAACGCCTTTAATCTGTACACAACGCAGCTTTATCAGAATAAAAGCCGCTTCTCGCTTATCCAGATAATCTACGAGCCCGGCTCCTGCCGCTCGCAGAGCATAGACGAGCTTCTCACTGAGGTTGTGAGCTACCTGCTCACCGTGCCGAGGGTTCTTACGTTCAAAAACGTCGGAAATGAAATTATTGTGATTGTTGAGAATACGGAAAGCTCTGCCGAGGTTCTCCAAAGACTGCGCGGGAGATTTGAGGAGGGCTGGGGAAAATCGCACGACGTTGAGATAAATCCGTTTTGGATACATCTCCCCGACGCGAGTATCGTGAATAATACGGGCGAGCTTGTGAATATGCTGCGCTACGTTCGGGCGAACAGCACGGAGCTTGCCGAAACGCACCTCGCCGAGGTCGGGCAGGAGCTCGCCGAAAGCATCAACGAGGAAAAGCTCATCGCGGAGCTTATCGCGAACGCCTTAAATGACGACAGGGTAGAGGTGTTCTACCAGCCTATCTACTCCACAAAGGAGCGCGCGTTCACCGCCGCCGAGGCGCTTGTGCGTATCCGCGACGAGTTCGGGAATATCGTACCGCCCGCAAAGTTCATCGGAGTTGCGGAAAGCAACGGAATGATTTTGAAGCTCGGCGAAACGGTTTTCCGCAAGGTCTGCCGCTTCCTTTCCGAAAACGCTCCTCATTCAATCGGGCTTCGTTATATTGAGGTCAATCTCTCTATGATACAGTGCGCCGACGACCGCCTGGCAAGCGACTATATCGGCATTATGAAGGAGCACGGAATTACTCCCGATATGATAAATCTCGAGATAACCGAAAGCGCGTCGATTGAGGCGAAGGCAACTCTGCTCCGGAATATGCGCCGCCTTATCGATTTCGGCGTGAGCTTCTCGCTGGACGACTTCGGCACTGGACACTCGAACTTGAATTACATCATCGATATGCCCGTTGAGATCGTAAAATTCGACCGCGAGATGACCAACGCCTATTTCGAGAACAGCAAGGCGAAGTACATAATGGACGCGGCAATGGATATGATTCACGGAATGGACCTGAACATCGTTTCGGAGGGAGTTGAAACCGAGGACCAGCTCCGTGTAATGGAGGATTTGAACATCAACTATATTCAGGGATTTCTGTTCTCAAAGCCGCTGCCCGAGAGTGAGTTTTTGGCGTTCCTGCGTGAGAAAAACCGCGCATAAAAAATCCCCCGTTTCTCGGGGGATTTTCATTACAGAATTTTCCAGAGCGTCGGCATCTGCATTGTTTTGAAAATGCCGAGCTGTGCTTCGGCGCGGTCGCACGCGGCGTAGACCTCCTCCTCGTTTTCCGAAAGCGCGAACGAGTAAATGTCCGCAATAGATGTCGTGATCTCCACCGCGTGCCCGAGGTCGTTCACCAGAATCGATTTGTCCATAAACGCTTCCCATTCTTTTTGCAGCTTGCCCGCGACCTCAATCGCCGCGTCGGTGTCGTCATTTTCATACGCTTCTTCGATTGCGTTTACCTTTTCGATAAAGCCTTCGGTTTTGCACTTCACTTCAAAAACCGACCAGCAGCACAACAGCGCGATAACCGCTGTAATCACTATGCTTAGCACGATTCGCTTCATTTTTTATCCCGCCTTTTTTATAATCGTATATTTCCCGCCGCTCTCGGACATTAAGAGAAAAACGCCCTTTTCCGAAACGTCGTTGTCGCGGAGAATGCTTTTCAGCCACCCCTCGCCTAGCCCCAGCAGCTTTAGCTGCTGCTTGTCGACAACGCCGTCGCGGATTATTACGGACGGCGGGTTTTCGGTCGAGCCGCCCGCGCTAACGTCCTGCTTTTCGGCGGGCTGGTAGTCTTTTTTCAGCAGGAAGTTTATTTTGCCGTTGGTTTCAACGATCGCGTAATGGATCTGCGTGATATCGAAAATCTGCTGCTCGCGCATCGCTTCGCAAAGGTCGTCGACGGTGTAGCGCAGCGTTTTCATCTCCTTTTGGAGAATTTCCCCCTCGCTGATTATAATCCGCGGCGAGCCTATCATCAGCCGCCGAACCCTTGTGGATTTCATCATGATCCCCGACATTATAACGTCTATGCACACAAGCGTCAAAATCGGGATTATCCCCATAATCATCGGCACGGAGATATCCTCCACGGGAATAGCCGCGATGTTTGAAATCAAGATCGTCACAACAAGTTCGGAGGGCTGAAGCTCCCCAAGCTGGCGCTTTCCCATAAGACGCAGCGAAAACGCCAGCACGATATACAAAACCACAGCGCGGATAAACACAATCGACATAAAACCACTCCTTTTTGCCTATTATTCGGCAAATTTTTTAAATTATTCTTGAATTTTTGTATGAATTATGATATAATATAGGGAGCGAGATTTGATTTTGTTCTCCCCCGCTCCGCGGGGGTAGAACAAAAGGTGAATTGCCCCGCGGAGCGGGGCAAAACTAAAAAACGACAACTATTCTCTAACAGCTGTAAGATGAGGTTATATAATGAAAATCGGAGTTTCTACCGCTTCACTTTACCCTTTGCATATCGAGGACGCGTTCGCTAAGCTCGCGGAAATGGGAATTAAAACCGCGGAGGTTTTCGCGAATTCCACGTGCGAGGCGCGCGAGCCGTATATCTCTCAGATATGCGAGCTCCGCGACAAAAACGCAATGCAGATAACGTCGTTCCACCCGTTTTCAAGCCCTATGGAAAGCGTTTTTTTGTTTTCGACCTACGACCGCCGAATAGAGGAAATGCTCACGCTTTATCGGGAGTTTTTCGGCGCGATGAACAGGCTCGGCGCGAAAATTTTCGTCGTTCACGGCGCGATTTTAAGCAGCAAATGCACCGCGGAGCATTATTTGAAGCAGTTCCGTTTGTTAAGCGAGGCGGGGCGGGAATTCGGCGTGACAGTCGCGCAGGAGAACGTCAGCTATTGCCTTTCGGGGAGCTTGGATTTTTTGAGGCTGATGAAGCGCGAGCTCGGCGATTACGCTAGCTTCGTGCTTGATTTGAAGCAAGCGAGAAGAAGCAAAGCAGACCCGCTTGAATACATTGACGCGCTTGGAGAAAGCATAGTCCACTGTCACCTCTCCGACGCGAACGCCGACTTTGACTGTCTGCCGATAGGCAAGGGCGATTTCGATTTTGAGAGTCTGATTAAAAAGCTGCACTTGATTGGCTACGACGGCGCGCTTATTGTCGAGCTCTACCGCGACAATTACGGAGAGTTCACCGAGCTTCGGGAGTCGGTTGACGCGCTCACTGAAATAATCGAAGAAATTTAACCCGCCGCACGGCGGGTTTTTAATTTCTCACAAAATCCCTCCGCAAGCATAGAATGTAGCATAAAACTATGACGAGGTGTGGAGTATGAGAAAATTTACACTTGATAATATAGAGGTCGGCGAACGGGCGGTGGTCGAGGAGCTGAAAACCTCCGGGGCGATGCGGCGTAGGCTGCTCGACATCGGGCTCAGCACGGGCGCGGAGGTGGAGTGCGTCGGGCGAAGCCCAATGGGCGACCCGTCGGCGTATCTTATCCGCGGCGCGGTCATCGCGATACGCGCGCGGGACTGCCGCGGCGTTGTCGTAAGGGGGCGCTGACGTGGGACTTTCGGTGACATCAACGGGCGCGGGCATTAAGGGCGATGTTTTTGAGGTGCGAAAGCCCTCGGACAAAATAATCGCCCTCGCGGGGAACCCGAATGTCGGGAAAAGCACGGTGTTCAACGCGCTGACGGGGCTTCATCAGCACACGGGGAACTGGGCGGGGAAGACTGTCGCGACCGCCGACGGCGCGTTCAAAACCGCGCGGTTTTCATACATTGCGATTGATTTGCCCGGAACCTACTCGCTGCTCGCGCACTCTGCCGAGGAGGAAGCCGCGCGAAATTTCCTCTGCTTTTCGCAGCACGACGCGGTGGTCGTCGTCTGCGACGCGACCTGCCTTGAGCGCGGCTTGAACCTTGCGCTGCAGGTAATGGAAATCTGCCCCAAAACGCTTGTCTGCGTCAATCTTCTTGATGAGGCGAAGCGAAAGGGCGTTGAGATAGATTTTGAGGCTCTGGAGAAGAGCCTCGGCGTTCCCGTCGTCGGCACGAACGCTCACGATAAGAAAACGCTGAAGCGGCTTACCGAGCGGATTGACGAGCTTTGCGAAAACGAAATCACAACAAATCCCAAGACGCTCCGTTACACAAAGCCTATCGAGGACGCGATCTCGCTTGTAGAGCCGCTTGCGGGGGAATGCTTTTCCTGCCGGATTCCCGCGCGGCGGGCGGCTCTCGCGCTTATTGACGACGACGAATCTTTAATTGCCGAGCTTGAGAAAAACGCGGCGAATTCTGCCGATAAAAAGGCGCTGAATGCCGCCGTTGAACGGGCCCGCGAGCTGCTTCAAAGCAACGGAATAACGCCCGATATTCTGAAGGACCGCGTTGTGTCGTGTATACTCAAAACCGCCGAGGAGATTTGCGCTTTTGCAATCAAGAGGTCGGCGCGGCGCGTTTCCAAAGCGGATAGGGTGCTGACAAGCCGCGTTTTCGGCTATCCGATAATGATTCTGATGCTTCTCGGCGTGTTCTGGATTACAATTGTCGGCGCGAATTATCCGTCCGAGTGGCTCGGGACATGGCTTTTCAGGCTCGGTGATTTGCTCCGCGGGCTTTTAGAGCGACGGCTTTCCGCGCCCGCGTGGCTAACGGGGATTCTAATTGACGGCGCATACCGCGTGCTCGCGTGGGTGGTTTCCGTAATGCTGCCGCCTATGGCGATTTTCTTCCCGCTGTTCACGCTGCTTGAGGATTTGGGATACCTGCCGCGCGTCGCGTACAATCTCGACAAGCCGTTCTGCAAGTGCAAGGCCTGCGGGAAACAGGCGCTGACGATGTGTATGGACTTTACAATTTTGTAAAACAGATAATAAAATAATGCGAATCAGATCCGCCATTTAATCTTTACCGTTCCGCTTTGCTCAACCGTTATCTGCTCGATCACCGAGGCGATGTACATTCTTCCCGCCGTAACGTCCGAGGTTTTCAGAAGCTCATTGCAGAGAGCTAGGTTTTTCAGCAGCTCGGCGCGCCTGTCAACGATCAATTTCGGGGAGTTGGCGAGATTTTTTTCGAGCCGCGACCGCTCCTCCTCAAGCTCCCGAAGTCTGCCGGTCACTCCTTCAAGCGGTATTCCCGCCGCTTGATAAAGGTCAATGAGCTTGTTCTGCTGCTCCGTGATTTCCGCCAACCGCTTTTCAATGACCTGTCTGTTGTCGGTGGGAGGTTCAGCTGGAATATCTTTGAGGATCTTTTCGGGATCAACCGCTGCACGAGCTATCTCCGCGCGGATAAAATCGTCAAACTCCGTTATCTTCAGATTCGGGTTTTTGCAGTTGGGGTCAATTATGTATTTTTTGTCCGACTTCGCGCGTGAATAGCACTTATAATAGCCGTGATTGCCGTGGTAACGCGCCCCGCAGTTCCCGCAGCGTATCAGTCCCGACAACAGGAAGCTCGCTCTGAACGGCGTCTTTTGAGCGTTCTCCGAGCCGCGCTCCAGCATAAGCCGCTCCGCTTCATAGAACAGCTCCGGCGAAAGGATTGGCTCGTGCTCGCCGTCGTATTCAATTCCGCCAAATTTTACCTTACCTATGTAAACGCTGTTTTTCAGAATGTTGTAGACCCTTGTGTGGGTTTCCCAGCCGCCGTATTTCTCGTGCATTGAGTGCTGTATCGAGTGAATGCTCTCGCCGTTCAGGAAGCGTTCAAACACTTCGCGCACCTGAACAGCCTCGAGCTCATTTACTATCAGGCGTCCGCCGATATAATCGTAGCCCGTCGGAGCGTTCCCGCCGCCGTGGAACAAGCCGCTTTTTGCGCGTCCGATCCGCCCCATCGTGAAGCGCTCGGTTATCTGATCCTTTTCGAGCTGCGCGAACACCGACAGTATGCCTATCATCGCCTTGCCGAACGGCGTGCCCGTATCAAAGTTCTCGCAGACCGAAACGAAATTCACGTCGTATTTGTTGAACACGTCCTCGATAAGATAGAGCGTATCTTTTTGGGAGCGCGACAGTCTGTCGAGCTTATACACGACGACCGTTCCGAACCGTCTGCGCCGAACGTCGTCGAGGAGCGACCGCAGCGCGGGGCGCTCGAGTGTTCCGCCCGAGAAGCCCGGGTCGACAAACATTGTGGGCTTGCTCCAGCCCTTTGCCTTGCAAAACGCTTCAAGCCGCTCTTTCTGCTCATCGATAGAGTAGTTCTCAATTTGGTTCTCCGTCGATACGCGGCAGTAGCAGGCTACCGTTTCGGGGAGCTTTTTTGCGGTTGGCATAGGCTCACCTCGTTTTGGTTTTGCAGTCGAGTGCAAAAAAGTTATGACTTCATCTTAGTGTCAACTTGGACTAGCAGTTTGCTCTGTACACTTGACAATCACGGTGTTTCGTGTTACAATAAAATCAGCACGGAATTGCTCGTGATGTATGGTCGCCGCATTGAGCGGCAGAATGGAGAATTACATGAAAATGATAGGGATAGCAATAATATATGTCGCTTGGTTCGTATTTGTGTTTGCTATGTGCTATGTATTCAGCCCATGGTTTGCGTTTTTGCTGGTGGTAACACCAGATGTTAAGCAGCCGAATGAGAGCCGAGCCAAGCCTACTAATTCAAATCATTCGGGAGATTTTGAGTGGAAAGAGTGACCTCAATCCTTTTAACAGGGCAACAGACTTCCAAAAGGCTTTTGCCCAAAGCGGTAAGTTGGGCTGTTCCTTTTTGGATTGATACGCTTCGAGTGTCATCTTCGTAATGCTTTTTATAGTTTTGCAAAATAGTCGAGTTTTCGTACACTTGATATGCTCCGTCTTTTATAAACCATTCGTCGAGCAATATGCGAATGAGCCCCAATCGCTCCAACACAGAGAGAATAAGAGCATATGACCGCGCCTCGCCTAAACTTAAATTTTCTTCAGTAAAATACACATTCTCAAGTAATGAAAAAAAACCACCCGATTTGTAAACAATTCTAAAACTGCAAATTGCGATTTTGGGGTTGCGCTCAAACAAACGTAGAAAGTTAGCGTCATTTGGGGTCATTTGTTTTAATATTGCGGAAAACGAGGGGTGAACCATATTGCTTGTTTCGCTGTTCATTGTTGAAGCAATAAGATTTGCGAACATTTCACGGATTTCTTCGCTTTCAACGCAAAATTTAGCGTCGTCCAGAGCCTGGCAAACGTTTTGCGTGTCGGGCTCGATCCTGTTTTCATAGGGGATGGCCTCGACTTTTTCCTCTAGCGACTTCTTTAATTTCTCTAGTTCAGCAGCATACTTTATCCGTCTTTTTTCCGCACATTGAGAAATGCCGCCCATAGCTAAGAACCACAAGTCGCCCAAAGTCTTTCCGATACTGGCGGCGACGGGTGTAACGGCGGCCTCTACCGGCTTATCAATGCTATCAGGTAACTCTAACTTCATACATAACATCCCTTCTGCCGCCCTTTAGGGCGGCTTTCGATTTGTATAAATTATATTATTTAACCACACTCATAAAGTAAACGGCTTTGCCAAGAATGCGAATATCATCAAGCTCTTCGTTGATGTAGACGAGCGGCTCAAAGTTAGGATTTTCGGGGTTCAGCACCAGCTTGTTTTTATCGGGATAATAGTAAACCCGCTTTAGCGTTGCCTCGTTGTCGATGATAACGGCGGCGATTTCGCCGTTTCGAACCATCTCCATCTTCTTTATAAAAACTATATCGCCATTTTGAATACGCGCGTTTATCATACTGTTGCCGTTTGCTGTAAGGCAAAAATCTGCGTCGATTTCCATATCCGCCATAATATAAGATTCTTTGTCCTCGTCCGCCCAGATAGGTTCACCACAAGCTATCTCGCCCAAAAGCGGGAATTTTTTCAGCTTAATAGGGTGAATATTGTTGGCGGTTAAGGATGGCACATTTGAATTAGTATCAAAATCAACACAAAGTGATATTGGCACATCATCAGCAGATTCTATAAGACTTTGGATTGTAATATTCATTCCTTTTGCAAGTTGATTAATTGTAGATAAGTTTGGGACTAAGGGATCGTGTGTACGAGGATTAACCCCACTCTCAATAATCGAAATTGTGCCGTTGGACAAACCACATTGTTCCGCAAATTTTCGCTGTGACAACTTATGCTCATTTCTGTATTTGACAATTATTTCTCCAATAGTCAAAAAATCGCCCCCCTTGTTAAATGTATTATACAGCATTATTTTAACATTGTCAAGAGGTTTTGTTAAATTGGTTAAACTTTTTTAAAAAAACCTATTGACAAACTGGAAAAAGTGTTGTATAATATGTTTAGCAGTTAAACAAAAGCGCGAAAGGGGGTGAGAAAATGGCGTTGGATCTGAAGAGAAGAAGCATAAACATAACTGCTGAGATACTTAATATTTTGGCAAAAAACAAATGCACTGTTTCAGAAGCATACAGAATAACCGGCGGCGCAGCCGACTATTACAAATGGACTGCAACAGTGCAAGAGCACGATTTTCTGGCAGAACTTAACGAACGTTTTGCCGGAAGTATAGAAGAGGATTAGTTTTTCTTTGGCAGATTGTCTTCTAGTTCGCGTATTTTCATATCGCAATATTCGTCCAAAGACGCAGCGGCGAGAGAAAGTCTGCAAGTTTTCTCGCCATCTGCGTCGCGGGTCTTATGTGTATAAAATACGCAGTCAGATTTACAGCTTTCCTTGATAAAAGGACAAAAATTATTCACGACATCACCTCCTTGTATTGTATATTGTATTTTACATTATACCATAGATTGTATGTGATGTCAAGTAGATTTTACAAAGAAGTGAGGTGATTGTTATTATGGGAAATAAGCTGAGAGAGTACAGGGAACGTGTTGGTATGACACAAGTCGAGTTAGCAGAAAAAAGCAACGTGTCACGCGTTACAATCTCCCAATTAGAACAGGGGGTTGAACGTAATACCACCACCAAAACTCTCCTGCGGATTGCGAAAGCGTTAAATACAACGGTTGACAATATTTTTTTTAAGAGCGATGTTTAACTGTTAAACAAATATAGGTGGGAGGCATGGGCGAGAGTGTGGAAAGCGAGGTGATACCAACGGAACTCATAAAAAAAGAGCTTGAAAAGCAGATTTCTCTGCTTTCCAAGCTGTCGGAAAACAAAACAGACCTAACAATTGCTGATCATATAGCAATAGCGCACGAGATAGCTGAGCTGTCTTGCACTTTTTTTTCGTGCGAAAGGGTTATTCTTTCACAAATCCAATCTTCACGCGGCGGGCGGGCTTCTCAGGATCAGCTTTTGGCACAGCCATAAGTAAAAAGTTGATTTGGCTTATGTGCTGTATCAGCTGACAGTACTTTCCATTAACATAGCCATAGTAATAGATTAGGCTGGGGTTTTGGTAGCCTATATCTTCTACTTGCATTAGAATGGATTGACCAAAGTTTGTAAGCTGAAGTGCGACTTCCTCATTTTCGTTAAGAGTAGACTGGAATTCTTCAATTTCTTCACGAATTTTCTCGTACTGCCAATCAGCGAGATCATAATCCCGAGTGTCTATTGATAGATCCGGAAGCGATATATCGGGGATAGACAAATCGGGTTTTTGAAAGATGTCAGTATTCATTTTATCACCCCCTTTCCGCTTCCATTATAGCACAAGGGGGTGGTGGAAGTCAAGAAAGCGAGGTGATACCAATGCCCAACATACTCACCGCGGAGGAGCTCCGCGAAACGTCGGAGTACATAGAGAGCCTGTCAAACGCTCCCGACAACGCAAACAGCACCGAGGGGCATTGTGAGATCGACAACGACTGACAACTGTACAACTATTGCAAGCATACAATAAACAAGGAGGTGATATTATGCCGTTAAGAACGATAACGCTGTCCGACGGCACGGTCTGCACGCGGGAAATCCGAAACTTCCACCCGGACGGAACGGAGTTCCTGCCCGAGGAGTTCACGATACCGAGTGACACTCCCGAGGGGAAGCGCATCTACGAGGCGAGAGCCCGCCTTTTGAACAATGTGGTTGATAAGGCTATCGCGCAAGGGAAAACGCTTGAAGACCTCTTGTAGAAATTTACAGGACGTTTAAAGGGAGGACAAGTTCAACGAGGGCTAGACAGAAAGGCGGTAAAAAATGGCAACAAAATCAAGGGGTACGGAAATCAGGCCGTACACATTATACAAAGGCAGCAAAACAGGCGCGGAGGAGTTCGTTGTTGAGACGGACGGCTTGTCGTTCGGGATAATCTTCGGCGAGTGTGAATCTGGGTATTATATCGCCATTCCGCAGTATGGCGTATGCGTTCCCGCAGCAAAGCCGGAGGAACCCTTTTATAACTACGAGAGACTTCTCAACTGCGCCAACGAATTTGTTCGAGATAACGCAAAAACTCTTGCCGCCGCGATAATGGTCTATTTTGAGAAAATCAAGGAGGGTGAATGAACAAATTTATCATAATGGGTCGCATAACACGCGACCTGGAGCTTAAAGCCACGCCCAGCGGAGTGGCGGTATACCAGTTCTGCGTGGCGGTGGATCGTAACTATCAGAAGAAGGGCGAGGAAAAAAAGACGGACTTTTTCAACGTCGTTACGTGGCGTGAGAAAGCGGAGTTCGTGTGCAAGTACTTCGGC
>CAYSHU010000015.1:0-19337 GCA_964430965.1 uncultured Ruminococcus sp.
TCATCAGCTTATCCATTCCCTGCTTAGCCATTGTGAACGCCGCCATATTCTCGTTGGTCATAACCGCCTCATACGCCTTATGCATTTTTTCGGTGAGGGTCCTCACCTTCTCCTCGTCGCGCTCGCCCGCGGGCTTGTCGCTTTCCATAGCGAGATTCTGGCGAAACAGATTAAACTCGCCGATTAAATCCTGCAAAACCTTGTCCTCGTCGTTGATATCGCGGCAGCGAACGTATTCCTTATAGCGCTCGTCCGCCTGGACTACCTCTCCAAGTGCTCTTGATGCTTCGATTACCGTCATAATAATTCTCCTTTTTCTTGTTATTTTTTATCTCCTCTGACGAGGATTTTTTAATCAGTAATACTTCCGATAAGCGCCCAGTTAAGCGCTTTTTCGATTTTTACGTTTACGAATTTGCCGATAAGGGATTTGTCCCCCGCAAAATCGACAATCGCGTCCTGCGGGGTTTTTCCCGTGAGGAGCGCGGAATCCGTTCTGCCGCCGCCCTCGCAGAGCACTCTGAGCGTCTGCCCGACGTAGCGGTTGTACGCGTTCTCACCGAGCCTGCCCTGCACTTCGAGTAGCTCCGAAAACCATTTTCCCTTATCCTCCGCGGAAATCGGGTCGGGCATTTCCGCCGCACTTGTGCCCTTGCGCGGACTGTAGATAAACGTATAAAGCGAGTCGAATTTCACTCGCTCGATAAGCGAGAGCGTGTCCTTAAAATCGTCATAGTTCTCGCCGGGAAAACCGACGATTATGTCCGACGTAAGCGCCGCGTCGGGGACTTTTTCGCGGATATAATCGACTATCGAAAAATAATTCTCGCGGGTGTAGCGGCGGTTCATCAAAGCGAGAATTCTGTCGCTGCCGCTTTGCACGGGCAAATGAAAATGCCGCGTGACCTTTTCGCAGCCCGCAATCGTGTCGATAAGCTCCCGTGAAAAATCCTTCGGGTGGCTTGACATATAGCAGATTCTGAACTCCCCGTCAAGCGCGTTAATCTCGCGCAGAAGCTCCGAAAACGACATACCGAGCTCCTTGCCGTAGCTGTTGACGTTCTGCCCCAAAAGCAGCAGCTCGCGAGCGCCGCCTTCTATCGCCGATTTCGCTTCTTCAATAATATCCGAAGCCTTGCGGGAGCGCTCTCGCCCTCGCACAAACGGCACGATGCAATAGCTGCAAAAGTTGTTGCAGCCGTACATAATCGGGATACTCGCCTTAAACGGGTTTTCGCGCCTTATCGGCACGCCCTCGGCAATCACTCCGTCGCCCTCGGGAATAAAAAATGTGCGGCGGCGCTTTTCGGACGTTAATTGCTCGTAAATCAACTTGGGCAGTGTGTGGAGAGCGTTTGTTCCGAAAACCAGATCCACGTGCGGAAAGCTCTGCTTGATTTTTTTAGTGATGTGCTGCTGCTCCACCATACAGCCGCAAACGCCGATAAGCATTTCGGGGGTTTTCGACTTTTCGTGCTTCAGCGCGCCGAGGTTCCCGAACACTCTGTCCTCGGCGTTTTCGCGGACGGCACACGTGTTGAAGATCACCAAATCCGCGCCGTCGGGCGTTTCAGAAAATCCGTAGCCCATAAGCGCCAGCATACCCTTGATCTTCTCGCCGTCCGAAACATTCTGCTGGCAGCCGAACGTGTGGACGTGAGCCTTGGGCGGCGCGTCCTTGGCGTTTATCTCCGCGACCTTTTCGATAAAATCGCGCTGTAATGCCATTTCCTCTTGGGAAATCCTAGTTGTCATAATGTTTCCTCTTTTGTTGGGGTATTTTATTATATCATAAATTTAAGCACCGAGTTTTCGCGAAGCGGTTTTCGATATATTTATTATATCATATTTTCGTCGAAAAAACAAGTTATTTTTTGGTGAGTTTTCTGAAGCGCTTCATCTCTTCGGGCTTTTTGAACTCCCCGGGGACTTTCGCGAAAACCGCCGCGGAAACCTCAGCCGCTCCTGCGTCTAAAAGCAGCTCAGCGAGGACGGAAAGCGTGCTGCCCGTTGTCGTCACGTCGTCGATAAGCAGCAGATGTTTTCCCGCGATGTCGGCGTTGTTCTTCACGAAAAAGCTCTCCCGCGCGTTTTGAAGGCGCTTTTTCCTTGAGAGCGTTTTCTGCTCGATTTTGTCAGCTCCCGCGCCGAGGGAGTTTTCTATCGGAATTTCCAGGCGCATTGAAATACGCTTCGCGATTTCCTCCGCGGGAGAAAACCCGCGCTTTTCGATGCTAATAATTCCGCTTGGCACGGGAACGAGCACGTCGGCATTAACGCCGAATTTCCGCAGCGTTTCGCTCATCATCAAAGCAAATGTGTCGGCGGGGTCAATAAGGCAGCCGAATTTCAGCATATGAACCGCCTCCCGCGCTATGCCGCTGTACCAGCAGCACGCAAAAATCCGAGAAACGTTTTCGGGCGGCGAAAGCTCGCGGCGTATTTTCGGGAGCATTTCGTCGCAGGACGCGCAGTAATATTCCCGTGCGCCAACAACTCGTCCGCAAAACGGACAGACGTTCGGGAAGATTATCGAAAGCGCGCTGCGCTTCAGCTCGTGTATTTTAAGCGCGTTCATTACTCAACAAACATATCCTCCAGCATCGGCGCGAGGTTTGAGAAGCGCCGGTCGCGGCGATCGTTGCGCACCATTTGCTCGATTTTGGTTTCCGTGCCGATAACAATAAGCGTTTTCTTCGCTCTAGTTATCGCGGTGTATAAAAGATTGCGATAGGACAGCCGATTAAGCTGGTTCGGAAGCAGCAGGATAACCGCGGGATATTCGCTGCCCTGGCTTTTGTGAACGGTAACCGCGTAGGCGAGCTCGATTTTCTTGAGCATATCCGCCTCGTACCTCGCGAGCCGCCCCTCGAAATCAATATCGCAGCGGTGATTTACACGGTCGGTGGTTAAAATCCTGCCGATGTCGCCGTTGTAGATGCCGTGAGATTTTTCCGTGCCGCGCGTCCATTCAACGTCATAATCGTTTTTCGTCTGCATAATCTTGTCACCGTCGCGGAAAACCACCCTGTCAAACATCTGCATTTCGCGCTTTTTAGCGGACGGCGGATTAAGCGCCGCCTGAAGCGCGCGGTTTACGTTCTCCGTTCCGACTGTGCCGATTCGCGACAGACAAAGCACCTGAATATCGTCGAACGGGTCGTAGCCGTAAGCGTTCGGAAGGCGCGTTTTGCAAAGCTCAATCGCGGTTTTAAGGCTTTCAAACTCGTTCTCGTATCTCATAAAGAAGAAGTCGTTTTTCTTGTCGGTGAGCACGGGCAGCTCGCCGTTGATTATGCTGTGCGCGTTCATTACAATAAGGCTCTGCGCCGCTTGTCTGAAAATCTCGGTGAGCTCAACAGACGGGACTTGTCCGCTAGCCAGCAAATCGTGGAGAACGTTCCCGGCGCCGACCGACGGAAGCTGGTCGGTGTCGCCTACCATTATAAGCCGCGTTTTGGTTTTAAGCGCCTTTAACACCGAAGCGAACAGCAAAGCGTCCACCATTGACATCTCGTCGATAATCAGCGCGTCGCAGTCGAGGGGATTTTCCTCGTTGCGCTTGAAGCTGTTGCCGCCAGCCGCGAAATCCACCTCAAGAAGCCTGTGGATTGTCTGCGCCGCCGCCCCCGTGAGGTCGGACATTCGCTTTGCGGCTCTGCCCGTCGGTGCGGCGAGCTTTATTTTCATACGGCGCTTTTTGTAGAGCGCTATGAGCGCCTTTAGCGTAGTGGTTTTTCCCGTGCCCGGACCGCCTGTTAAAATAAACACGCGCTCGTTCATACACGCGGTGAGCGCCTCCTTTTGCATTGCGTCATACTCAATGCCGTTTTCCGCCTCAATTCCCGCGATTTCTGCGGAATAATCGGCGGAATCGCTTCCGCGGGATATCATACCCGCAATGCGCTCAGCAATGCAGCACTCCGCCTCATAATACTCGCGAAGGTATATGTAGCGCGTGTCATACTTGTCCGTATTTATAATATCGCCGCGGCTTTCGGCGAATTGCAGCGCGGAATAATACAGCTTGTCGCCGATAATCAAGTTTTGCGTAACGTCGTTTGCGAGGTCGCTTTCGCGGACGCAGCAGTTGCCCTCGTTGGCGTACTCCCGCAGCAGCCACATCATCCCGGCGAAAACGCGCTCCTCGCTGTCCATAGGGAAGTTTATATCGCGGGCAATCCGCTCCGCGTCCTGAAATTTCAAATCGATGCCGCTGTCGCAAAGGCAATAGGGGTTGCTCTGCACGGCGCGGATCAAATCAGTACCGTAGAGCTTCCACGCCGACGAAATCACATACTGCGGCACGGAATATTTCGAGAAGAACGTCATCACCTTGCGAAGCCCCGTGATGCTTCGGAATTCCTCGCCGATAGTTTTAGCCTTGTCTGCGGGAATTCCCTTTATTGAAGCGAGCTGAATGGGGTCGTTTTCGATAATATCCAGCGTTTTCTCCCCGAACGCATCAACGATTTTCTTCGCGACGGAGGGCCCCACACCCTTAATCACACCCGAGCCGAGATATTTTCTGATAGCGTTTACGTCCTCGGGGATAGTCCGCTCGAAAATCTCCACCTTAAACTGCTTGCCGTATTTCTGACTTGTGACGTAATCGCCGTACATCGTAAGCCGCTCGCCCTCGCGCACATCGCCCATATTCCCTATCGCCGTGAAAAGCCTATCCTCAATGCTCATTTCAAGGACAATATAGCCCGATTCCTCGTTGAAATAAATCACGTCCTCAACGTTCGCCGTTATGCTTTGCAGCTCCGCTTTGTTTTCAACCATATCATAATAATCGTTATAATCGTTCAAAGTCCTCACCATTCATCTTTCGCATTTTTCATATCCGGCGACAAATCCGCCGTATTTCTCCGTGATTTGGCTGATTTTTCTGCAATCCTCGTTTTTGTCCGAAATCACGATAACCCTTTCAATAAACGCGGATTTTCTCGCACTTTCCAAAAATTCCTCAATATCCTCGCAATCTCTGATGTAGACCTTAAACCGCTTGCGGCTGCCGTCGAGAAGCGCGCTGAACAAAACCTTAAGCAGCACGACAAGCCCGAAAATCGACAGGAACATCATCGAAAATACATACAAAAACCGCATAGAAATCACCTCTTACGGCATTATATGCGGAATTTTTTCAAATGTTAATCGCGACTTAACAGTATGCAGTTCCAGCCGTCCTCGTTCTTTTCCGAGAGCGGCCTCCAGCCATTTTGCGAAAGCGCCTCCTTTACCTCGTCGACGCGCTCGTCGATAATTCCCGAAACTACAAGCCGCCCGCCGGGCTTCAAAAAGCCCTCGAACAGCGGGCTCATACCGATTATAACGTCCGCGACGATATTCGCGCAGATAACGTCAAAGCCGCCGCCTATTTCCTCGCGGAGCCTTTTGTCCTCGATTATGTTTCCGCAATAGGCTTTAAAGCTCAAAAAGCCGTTGTTCTCGATATTCTTTTCTATATTTTCTGAGGCGGTTTTCACGGCGTTTTCAAAAATGTCGCAGATAGTCGCCTCCTTCGCACCGAAAAGCATCGCGGCGATTGTGAGAATTCCGCTGCCGCAGCCGAGGTCAAGCACTCTGTCGCCGCTTTTCACCACGTCCTCAAGCGTTTCCATAACCATTTTCGTTGTGTAGTGCTGCCCCGTGCCGAAGGTCGAGGCAGGGTCGATCTCAAGGATTTTGTCGTTTTCGCCTGCTTCAACGTTCTCCCACGAGGGCTTGACAATAAGGCTTCTTCCGACGCGGAACGGCTTGTAATATTGCTTCCAGTTGTTCGCCCAGTCCTCCTCTTTTACGTTGGCGAGCTCCAGCCGAATGTTGCCGTAAAAGCCGTCGGCGTTGTTTTGAGAATAGCCGTTTACGAGCTCACGAATCGACGCGAGCATCTCCAGACCCTGAGCGTTGTCGTGGACGTAAACCGTGATGTGCGGCTCGACGGTTTTTAAGCCCATAAGGCTGTCGTCAACGTAATCCCAGTTGGCGTTTTTGTCAGCTAAGAAGTCCTCAAAATCTGCGCTGTCCTGAATAACAAAGCCCGTTATCCCGCGCTCAACTAAAGCCCCCGTAATGCCGTCGACAGCCGCCGAAGAGGTGAAAATATCTATCTGAATGAAGTTGTCCATAAATCCTCCGAAAAATGTTATTTGGGGTTATTTTCCTCTCCTTCGAGGGGAAAATAACAAAAGCGTTTTATTATACATAATTCTCCCCGCCGGAGGCGGGGAGAATTATAATTTAAAACCGCTTCCCGCAACAAAAATCAAATACAATTATATAATACCATAAATTTAAGTGCCGAAGGCACGGCGGCACGAAGTGCCGCGTTTTCGCGAAGCGAAAACAATTTAATGGTTCAATAAAATTGCCGCACGGCGAAGCCGTCAGCGCCGAAGGCGCTGCGAAACCGCGCCAGCGGTTTCCGGCAATTTTATTATACCATATCTTGTAGAAAAAAGCAAGCGTTCATTACAAATTGGGGCAAATTTTGTATGGAACGTTCTTTTATATTTTTGTCAGCTTTACTACGCACTCCGTGTGGCGGGTTCTCGGGAACAGGTCGAACGCTTGGACTTTTTCAACGTTATAGCCGCTCTCCGCAAAGAGCTTGCAGTCGCGGGCGGCGGTGGCAGGGTTGCAGGAGATCATTACAATGCGGCTTGGCGACATTTTGACGCACGCCGCGATCGTTTCCGCGCCGCAGCCCTTTCTCGGCGGGTCAAGCAAGATAACGTCGGGATTTAGGCCGTCCTCGGCGAGCTTTTCAGCCGCCTCGGCGGCGTCCGCGCAGATAAACTCGGCGTTTTGAAATCCGCTTTGCAGCGCGTTTTTTCTGGCGTTTTCAACCGCCTCGGGCACTATCTCCGCGCCGATTATTTTCTTAGCCTCGCGCGCCATTGAAAGCCCTATCGAGCCTATCCCGCAATAAAGGTCAAGAAGCGTTTTGCCTTTGGGCTGAGCGAATTCTTTTGCTTGCTTGTAGAGCCTTTCGGCTTGCGGGGTGTTGACCTGGTAAAACGATTTCGGCGAAATGCACAGACGCACGCCGCACATCTCGTCTAAGATGTCCGCGCTGCCCATAAGCGTCAGCTCGCGCTCGCCTAAGATCACGTTGGTTTTGACGGGGTTTAAATTCAGCACAACGCCCTTTATTTCGGTGAATTTTCTCAATAGCTCCGCGGCGATTTTCTTAAACTCGGGGACGTTTCTTTTCGCGACGATAACGGCGCAAAGCTCGCCGCCTTTGCTGCCTTTTCGGAGATAAACGTGCCGCAGCACGCCCTCGTGCCTTTGCTCGTTGTAAATTGAGATTTTCAATTCCGCGCATTTTTGCCTCACAAACGCGACTATCTCCGAAAAAATCTCGGGCTGCAGCTTGCAGTCCTCCACAGGGACGACGCGGTGCGTTCTCTCGGAAAAGAAGCCCGAAACGATCTCGCCGCCGTCCGGCTTCGCGAACGGCATTTGCAGCTTGTTGCGATAGCGTTCCGTAAGCTCGCTGCCGACAATCGGGAGAAACTCGGGAAACAAGCCGCCTATTCGCTCAAACGCGTCGCGGACGATCTGCTCCTTTGCGGCGAGCTCCGCGGTGTATGAAATATGCCGATAAACGCAGCCCCCGCATTTCCCGAACACGGGGCAATCGTTTTCTATTCTGTCGGACGAAGGCGTTACAATCCGCTCGATTTTGCCGTAGGCGTAGGATTTCAAAACCTTTACAACGCGCGCTTCAATCACATCGCCGACCGCCGTTTTCGGCACGAAAACCGCCATTCCGTCGTGCTTGCCAACGCCGCTGCCCTCGCTTGTGAGGGCGGTTATCTCTAATTCTATAATGTCGTTTTTATTCATAGGAAAAACTCCCGCAAAAATTCTGCCCGTATATAAACCCGCGGTTTCCCCCGCCGAAGGCGGGGGAAACCGCAAAAAACAACTGCAAGCTTACCTGCCCCGAAACGGGGCAGGTTTTCTTTTTTTACTTTTTCTCGTCCTTTTTCTCGTTGATTTTCGGCTTGATCACATACTCATAAACGAGGTCGCCCGCGATCGTGCCGATGAGGATTGTCAGAAACTTTTTCATTTTATCACCCCTTTCGATATTACCTATAATTTACTTATAGCTTGAATAATACACGCAGTGGAGCGTCGGCTTGTCGCCGCAAGCGTCCTTTAAACGCGTGTTTTTCGGGATTTTGAAAACCGTCCTTTCGGATTTGGTGTAGTACTCGAGGATAAGCTCCTTACGCGCGTTTTCCACAGCCCACATCACGTCGTTTTCCGAAACGCTTGGGAAAAATGAGCTCGCGTTAAGCTCGGGGATAATATCGACAACAGCCGCGTTTGTCGCGAACTCGATATCACGGCTGTTGTCGAAAACATCGTCGCCCATACAAACGCTGTTCCGCGTTACGTGAATTTTCATTATATTTCTCCCAGGCTCTTTGCTTTCAGATATGCGTTGATAAACCCGTCGAGGTCGCCGTCCATTACCGCGTTTACGTTTGCGTTCTCGAACTTCGTGCGCACGTCCTTGACGAGCGTGTACGGCATAAACACATACGAGCGTATCTGGCTTCCCCACTCGATTTTAAGCTGCTCGCCCTTAATATCCGAGATTTTGTCGAGGTGCTCCTGCTCCTTTATCTGCACGAGCTTTGAGATAAGCATCTTCATCGCGTAATCGCGGTTTTGCACCTGAGAGCGCTGCGTCTGGCAGCTTGTTACAATTCCCGTCGGCTTGTGAGTTAAGCGCACCGCGGAGCTTGTTTTGTTGATGTGCTGACCGCCCGCGCCGCTTGCTCTGAAAACTTCCATTTCAATATCATCGGGCCTTATCTCAACGTTTACGTCCTTTTCGATTTCGGGCATTACCTCAACGGAGGCGAAGCTCGTCTGCCGTCTGCCCGATGCGTCGAACGGCGAAATTCTCACCAAGCGATGCACACCGTGCTCACTCTTCAAAAAGCCGTAGGCGTTAAAGCCCTCAATACGGAGAGACGCGCTTTTTATGCCCGCCGTGTCACCTTCGAGAATGTCCAAGATCTCCGTTTTAAAGCCGTGTCTGTCCGCCCATTTGCCGTACATTCTGATTATCATCTGCACCCAGTCCTGCGCCTCAGTGCCGCCCGCGCCCGCATGGAACGACAACAGCGCATTCGAGCTGTCGTACTCGCCCGTCATAAGCGTAGCGAGGGACATCGCCTCGTAATCGCTCATAACCTTTTCCGCGAGCTCCTTCACCTCGCCGACCATAGACTCGTCGTTTTCCTCCTCGGCGAGCTCTATCATTGTCAGCACGTCGTCGCGGTTTTCGCAGAGCTTTTCAAAGCTCGAGATCGTGTTTTTATACTGCCCTATCTGCTGCAGAACCGCCTGCGATTTTTCGGGATCGTCCCAGAAGCTCGGCCCGGTGGTTTTCATCTCCAGCTCGTCGAGCTTTATTTTTATCCCCTCGAGGTTCAAAGCCCCGCGGAGCTCCTCCAGCTGCGGCTTCAAGCCCTCTATGGCAAGCCGCGTTTCGTCGTATTGTATCATAAAAATTATCTCCTATTTAAATTTAAAATTCGCGAACCGCTCACTTCGCTTCGCTCAGTTCGCTAGCAGAGCGGCTTTGCACACTCTACGCTTCGCTACGAGTGCGCAAACCCACTCTCTTTCGCGAATTTTACACGCTGTTGGTGCGTTGACATTTTAATGACGTTGCTTTTAATGCGCCGCCGATATGTTGACTTATATATTATACCACATTTTTCTTGCTATTGCAAGTACCTGCCGATTATTTTTCGTCACCCGCCGCCGACAGGCTCTTCGGCGAGCTCCGCTTCTATATCCTCAAGCCTCGCGACTCTTTGATAAAAAATCGCCAAGCGGCGGTTTTTCGCGAGAATATCCAGATGCATATGCCCGCAAAGCCACATTTTATAATCCGCCCTAAACAATATCTCGTCAAGGAAATCCGCGGTTTTGTCCTTGATGTAAAAAAGCTCGGGGAGCTCGTTTATAACCGTCCGCGGCAGGGTGTGCGTGAGGATATAATCCACCTTGAAATCCCGCGCCGCGAGGTTTTGCTCGGCATATTTCATCTGCTCGGGAGTTGCCTCCTCCTGCTCCCACCAGCTTACGTTTGGTTCTCTGTAAGACTTGTCAGCGGATAGCGCCCCGCCGAACGTGAAAAACGTTTTCCCCTCAATTTCGTAGATCTCCCCGCGCATTAAATGAATGACGTTCTCCGCCTCGGGGTGGACTTGCACCTCGCCGCCGAAGCGCTCCGTTATCGGCTGTTTATCCCAGAAGCTGAAATTGTCGTGATTGCCGTCTATCCAAAGCACAGTATACTTCTTCTCGCGGAACCATTTCATCCAGTAGTGATACTCGCCGCGCGGATTTGTGACCTCGCTGTCAAGGAACGGAAAGCCGAAATCGCCGAGAATTATCAGAAAATCGCCCTCGGATATCTCTATCCCTTGGCTTTTAAGCTCTCTGCGCGAGAGCTTGTGCATATCTATCCCGCCGTGCGTGTCGCCCGTTATCCAGATTGACATTTTCTCACCTCATTAAAACTAAGCCGACCGCAAGCGCCGCCGAAAACACAATGCACAGCGCCGTGTAAACCGCGTATGCCGCGGCCGCGCCGCGCGCCTGCTTTTCCCCGTTTTCCGATAACACAAACATAGATTTATCGCGGCTGTTGAGCATTATACGCACACAGTCGCCCGTATGGAGCGTTTCGTCGCACGTGCCTATCATATGCGTAACGCGCGGCTCGCCGCCGTCGTCAAACACCGCAAACGCGTGAGCCGTGCGAAAGCTGCCTATCCTCCCCGTCGGACGGAAGCCCGCCTTTATAACGGCGTCGCGAAAAATAACGTCACCCGCCTTTACGGCACGGCGGAAAATCACCGCCCTCACAAGACGGATAACGTTAAGCACCGACGCAATGACGAAAATCGCCAGTACGATAATACCGCGAACAGCTCCCTCAAACGCCGCCGCGATGCACGCCGCCGCAATCAGCAAAAAAATAAAACAGAGCTCTATCACATATTCGGTTGAAAGCCTCATAACAGCGTCACCACCAAAACAATCACACCTACTAATAACACGGGCAGCGCCGCTAATACCGCGTAAACCGCGGCGGCTTGGAGAGGCTGTTTTTCGTTCAGCGCAAATACCTCGGGGTTGTCGGGGCTTACGATAACCGAAAGCGTTTGCCCTATCGAAATTTTCCCGTTGAACGCGCCGACCATTTGCCCCGTATACTTGAGCTCGCCTATGGAATATTGCGCCTCGGCGGACTTTACGCTTACAAGCCGCTTTAGCTTAATGTCCGTGATTTCCGCGGTTATTTTGACGATTTTCCCGCGCTTTACGGCAATTGAGAGCCTTATCGCGCGGATTAGCCTCACACCGATAACCGAAAAGTAAAACGCGGCAGCCGCGCCCAAAAGCACGCCGCGAAGAATTTCCATTTACGCGTTTCCTTTCATAAGAATTTTCATCTGGTCAAGTATGTCGTCCTTTTTCGCGATACCGTCAGAGAACGCCGTCGCGCCGCTTGCCGCCGTGCCGAGCAGCAGCGCGTAATCCATATCGGTGTCGTCGTCGAGAACACCCGACAGAAATCCCGCGAGCATCGCGTCGCTCGTGCCCATTGTGTTCCGCACCTTGCCCTTGCACGCTCCGCAAAAGTGCGTGCCGCCGTTTTCATCGATAAACAGAGCGCCTTCCGGCATTGAGATCAGAATATTCCCCGCGCCCATTTCGCAGAGATTTGAAGCGCAGGCGGCAGCTTCGAGCATCGAGGCGGGGCGCTCCCCGAACATTCGCCCGAGCTCGTCCAGATCTATTTTGATCAAAAACGGTCTGTAGGCGAGCGTTGATGCCAGCGCCTCGCCCTGCGTATCCACGACAATCTTTACGCTTTTCCCCGTGAGATACTCCAAAATCTGCGCGTAAATATCGTTCGGCAGCGCGCTCGGGACGCTGCCCGAAAGCACAAGAACGTCACCGTCCGAGATCGCGCCGAACTTCGCGAAAAGCTGCATCAGCGCCGCGTCCGGGATATCCGGTCCGTCCGAGTTAAGCGAGGTTTCCGTTATCTTTTCAGATCCGTAATTTTTCAGCTTAACGTTAATACGGGACATTCCCTTTTCAAGCCACACGAAATCCGTTTCAACGCCGCGCTCCTGCAGCTGCCGCTCGATTTCATAGCCCGTAAAGCCCGCAACGAAGCCCAGCGTCCTTGATTTTATATCAAGCTCGGCAAGCTCCAGCGAAACGTTAATCCCCTTTCCGCCGACCTCCAGAAACTCGCGGCTTGTGCGGTTTAGCCCGCCCTCTCTCATCTCGCTTAAATAAATAATATGATCCAGCGCGGGATTTAAAGTCAACGTATAAACCAAGTCCATTCACCTTCGTTCGTTTTTTTCACACTGCTGCTTTGCAGAATCGTCATTTTTTTCCTTCAATAAACCGCAGCTCTTCCTCGCCGAATTCGCGCTTTTTGAAATAGTATTTCAAGTCCTCGTCCGTTATCTCGCGGAGAATTTTACACGGATTTCCCGCGGCGACTGCATTATCGGGAATATCGCGCGTCACAACGCTGCCCGCGCCGATAACAACGCCGTTTCCTATCTTAACGCCGGGGCAAATCACGACATTGCCGCCTATCCAGCAATTGTCGCCTATCTCAATCGAAATGCCGTATTCATACATTGAGTTTCGCGCCTTCGGGTGTATAGGGTGCCCCGCGGTGTAAATCGCGACGTTTGGCGCGATGAACACGTTGTCCCCGATTTTGACGGGCGCGACGTCGAGAATTATCAGATTATAGTTCGCGTAGAAATTGTCCCCGACCGTGATGTTATAGCCGTAATCGCAGTGGAACGGCGGCATTATCGCGAGGTTTTCCCCCGCGCCTCCGAGAATTTCACGCAGGAGAGCGTCCTGATTTTTAATGCCCTCGTCGCTCCAGCGGTCACTGTTGTTGAAGTCGAAAAGCCGCCGCGCATTCTCGCGCATTTGCGCAAAGCACTTGTCGTCCGCGATGTATGGTAGCTCGTTTTGCTTTCGCGTCAGGTTATCCATTTTCGTTGTCCTCTTCTGTTTTATCTTCTGTAATTTTTTTAGGGATTTTTATGTTGCTTAACACTATCATCAGCGCGAACAGAACCGCGCCGCAAGCCGTTAAAATCAAGCCTGTTTTCATTCCCGCGGTCTTGAATTTCAGCTCTATCGTGTGCGTTCCGCTCGGGACGTAAAGGCACAAAAACGTCCGGTTCGCGGAATTTAAAATCTGCGCGGGCTTGCCGTCAAGCGTCGCCGTCCAGCCCTCCTCAAACGGGATAGTCGTAAACAGCGCGCGATCTTCGTCACATTCAACGCTTATCGAAAGCGCCGCCTTTCCCGTTCGCGTGATGGTCGTGCTCTCGTTCATCGAGCGCATTTTCTCGCTGAAATCAGCGAGCGCTTCTTCATCAAGATAGCAGAAAATCGGGTGCTCGAAATACACCTCGTTCTTGAAAAGCTCAAGCTTCACCTCAAACGTTTCACCGCACTCGAATTCGCCGAGATACGCGATTGAATGGTTTTCGTTTTCAAAGTAATTTTTGATATAGTTTCCGTTGACGTAAAGCCCGCACTCGCGCTCGTAGAGCGTCGGGAAGTAGACGTAGAATTTCCCGCTTTGCGGCGCGGTGACAAGATACCGCACAAACGCGCCGTCGTTTGCGAGGCGCTTTTTGTATGACAGGTGGTCGTCCGTTGTGGAGCCCGCGTTTAAATTCGAGAGATCGGTCGCGTAGTCGTCAACCGTGACGAAAATCTGATTTTGCTCGCCCGAAAGCCGCGCCGCGAGTCGCTCCTGCGCGTCGAACGGCGACTTGTCCTCAATTTTCGCGCCGATAGCGCCCTCGTCCGCAATGTAGGCTAAGCCCAGCGCGTCCTCGTTGACGTAAGCCTTGATATCTCCAACGTTTTGAATATCAAGCGTGCTTTCATACTGCGACAAAAGCTCGCTTTTCGAGAGAATATATTTCACTCCGAGAATATCATCGGTAAGCAGCGTAGCGCCGTCATAGCGCGAATAATGCTCCCTCGCGCCGAAGCCCAGCGTTTTCGCAAGCGAAATCGCCTTCGCGTTAAACACGCTCGTGCTGTGCGAAACGCCGTACATTCCCGTTGCCATAGGGTCGTTTACGGCGCGGTGATAGGTTTTCTCCATGCGGTAAAAGCCGCCGTCAAGCGCCTTGATCTCATCAACCTCTCGGCGTGTTTCGGGGATATCGCCGAGATAGGTTTCGCGGTCGGAATACACAACGTCCTCGTTCATTCGGATAAACGTGACTGTGTTGTTCATCAAAAGCTCCGCGCAAAGCAGAATAACAAGCGTGAGCTTCATTGAGCTGTGCCCGCGGAACGCCTTGTAAAGCAATATTGCGCCCGTTATCAGCGAAAGGACGATAAGCGGGATTATGATAATAAGCGTCGTGTTGAAATGCTCGCTGCCCGCGTAGTGATCGGCGATGAGAAGCAGTCCAACCAGCCCCGCGAACACCGCCCCAAGCGTCTTGCGCTTGATATGCGCGATATTTTCAAACGCCTCCGCCGCGAACATCATAATCAAAAACACGGCGAGGAACGAATAGCGATAGGGCATCCAGATAGGCACAGCGCCGCCGTGCCAGAGCATATCGACGGGCTTTATATACATCGAAAGCAAAATCACGCCCAAAAGCGACCCGCCCGCTATTCTCTGCCGCAGCGGGATTTTTTTCATCGTGAAGTAAACCACCGCGAAAATCAGCGCAAGCATGCCGCTATACAGCATCGGAAGCCCCTCGGGGCGTATTGTGTCAAACGTCCCCGGAAACAGCTTCAAAAGCGCGTCGGTGATATTGAAATTTTCGGTGGGCGTAAAATCCTTCGTCCCGAAATCGAGCTTTCCCATTTGGAGAGATTTGTACGCGGGAATTATAATAAAGCAGCTCATCAAAATCGCCGAAACGGACGAAGCGCCATAAACAATAACTGCTCTCCCGACGGCTTTGCCCGAGGGCTCGGACGTTCTTCCCGAAGCGATAAAATACGCAAAATAAAACGCCGAAAAAATCCCCACCATATAGCCGATGTAGTAATTTGAAACCAAAACATACAGCATCGACAGCGCGTAAAGCAAAAAGCCCTTTTTGTTGCAAATTCGCTCAACGCCCATTATTACAAGCGGGAGTGCTATCATACCGTCGAGCCACATCGGATTTATAGAGTGCGCCGCGAAGTAGCCCGACAGCGCGTACATTGTCGAGAAGATAATTACCGTAAAATCGGAAAAGCCGCGCTGTTTTTTCAGCAAAAACGCGCAGCAAAGCCCCCCGGCAGCCGCCTTCGCGAGAAGCATCGTAAGAAGCCCCTCGGTAAGTGCGCGTCGCGGAAAAAGCCAGACTATGAAATTAAACGGGCTTGCGAGGTAATATGCGAACGTCCCGAAAAACTCGCCCGAAAACGTCCTGCTCCAGCAATAAAACAGGCTTTCGCGCCCCGCGAACACGTCGTACATATAATCGAAGTAATAAACATACTGCGCGTTCAAATCAAGCGCCAGCACCGAGCGCTCCCCCGCGGGATAAACCCCGAACAGCATATACGAAGCAAAAAGCAGCGCGGCGGGAATTAAAAACGAAAGAGCATACGCTTTGTTTTTTAAAGCAAACGCGGCAAACGAACGCGCCCGCTCGCTAAAATCGGTTTTCACGCGCTATTCTCCTATTATCTTGACAAAGACGCTCTTTTCGCGCTTGCCGTCAAAATCGCCGAACATAATGTACTGGCGCGGACCGAGGTCGAGCTTGCCGTTCGAAATAGGCACGGTGACGGAAGCACCCGCCAGAAGCTGCTTAAGATGCGGAAGTCCCGCGCTTTGATAGTCAACGGTGTACTTTGTTTCTCCATTGGCAAGGGATGAAAACAGCCGCGCCCAGTCGCTGTACAGGTCCTCGTTGTCGTGCTCAAGAAATACGGACGCGGTGGTGTGCTGGGAAATTACAACGCAAAGTCCCTCGTTGATGTTGCTTCTTCTTACGCACTCCTCGATTTCATAGGAGAGATTGAAAAACTGCTCCTTTTCATCGGACGTGATGTTCAGCACCTGATTGTAAAATTTCATTTTCTATCTCCTTTCCGTAACTGTAAAAATCCCGTGCTCCGCCGTTATGCCGATTCTTGTTCTGCCGCCGTTCCAGGCATATACATAATCCCCGTCAATCTGCCCGCTGATCAAATCCGTCCTGCACTCGCCGTCTTTGGTTCGGAAATCAATAGACACCGAGCTTTCGGGCGGGATTGTAATGTCGATATTCCCGTTGCGGTTGAGAATATCCGTGTCGCGCACAAGCGCCGTGATGTCGGCTTTTATCCTGCCGTCCGTCGTGACAACAGACGCGAGATAGCTCATATCATCTATTTCGATATCGCCGCTGTCGGTAATCGCCGAGAGCTTTTTACACTCCACGCCGCGGATTTTTACATTTCCCGTGCCCGAATAAATCGCGATGTCACGATATTTCGTCCGCGGGAGATACAGCTTCAAGCCGAATTCGGCCTCCTTCCCCGCGAACAGCGACACAATAAAACGGTCGCTTTCGGTGATAGTCAGCGTGTTGTCGCCGATTTCCATATCAAGCGGGCGGTCGTTTTTGTACTCTACGGTGATTTCCTCGCCGTCGTATGGGATAAGCTCCACGTCCAGCTTCTGGAGGTCGATGTCGAGATACTCCAGCAGCGGATACGTAAACTCCCCGCCCGCCTCCGAAGCGTGGGGCTCGTTGCGCGTAAGGTACGCCAAAACCCCGAACAGCGCGCCCAGAATCACCGAAACTATCAAACATCTGTTGACAATTTTTTCCATAATTTTCTTATTATCTAATCTGCTTGCGAGATATCAATATCATTTTCCTCGTCATTTTCCAAATCGTTTTGTGAGGCCTTTTCCAAATCCCTCAGTCTGTCGCAGCGGCGTTTTATCCAAAGAAAGCGCCTTGAAATGAAGTATCCCAGCTTCACGGCGATAAGCCCGCAAGCCGCCGTGCCGAAAATCATCGCCAGCCCGCCGAACAGCATAAACCGCGGCGCAAGCTCGGTTATGATGAGGTCTTCCTTGAAAACGGACGCCGCCGTGCCGAATATCACAAGCATCACGCCAAACGGTACTCCCGCGGCAGCCGCAAACAGCAGCACAAACATCACCGCGAACACGACCGCAAACGCAATCCAGAAGCCGCAGTAAATAAAGAAAACCCGCAGTTTCACCGACAAACACCCCATTTTTTCATACACATTAGTATTATACCACATTCTTCTTCTGATGTCAATATATTTCTACATTTGCAACAATTTAAGAAGGACGGCATTGTGCATATTATACAATCTCATTTTCCTCCGAAAAAGAGGAACAAACGCTCAGCAGGGAATTTTCGGTTATTCGGCGAATTGACTTTACTCGAAAATTGTTATACAATGTAAACAAATATAGTTTTTGCAAAGCATATTTTCTTACATTTTCCGTCGGAATATGTCAAAATATAATTACGGGAAAGGTTTGCTTACAAAAGACGGACAAGCCGCTTAATTCGTTAAGCACGGGAATTTATGGGAGGAAAACAATGACAAACAACGGAAAATGCAAGAAAATACAACAGGAGTTCGGCGAGCTTATCAGGACGAAGCGCAAGGAGAAACGCTATACGCAGGAGCAGCTGTCGGAGCTCGCGGGGATTACGGACGTGTACCTGCGCGATCTCGAGCGCGGCAGTTACACGGCAACGTGGATAATCTGCCTGAAAATCTGCGACGCGCTTGATATCGATATTCGGGAGCTCCAAGCGAAATACATAGCGCCCGAAATCGCCGAGATGAAGAAGTTTCTGAAAAAGGACAGCGGAGAAAAAACGCTCTGCTGAGTTGCCGCCCAAAGCTCTGCGCAAATATATTGAAAAAATCATATTGATTTTTTTAGTTAGATGTGCTATAATTACATTGTTCCGATGTATACCTTCGGATTTCACCGTCAAAGGCGGGGAAGTCTTTATTTTCATTCAGCCTCAATCGGAACAAAAAACATTATAGAAAAATATTTGCGTAGAACGAAAGGGCGGTAATTCCCATGTCTGAAATTTATAAAAGAATACTTACAATACAGGACATCTCCTGCGTTGGGCAGTGCTCGCTTACGGTAGCGCTTCCGATTTTGAGCGCGGCGGGGCTTGAAACGGCTATTTTACCGAGTGCGGTGCTGTCTAATCACACGGGCGGATTTTCCGGGTGGACATTTTGTGACCTCACCGAGGATATGCCGAAAATCCGCGAGAGGTGGGAGCTTGAAAAGGTCGACTTCGCGGCGATTTATACTGGATATCTTGGCAGCGCGAAGCAGATCGATTACGTCAAGGATATTGTGAAAAGCCGCTTGAAATCGGGCGGGCGCTTTATCGCCGACCCCGCAATGGCGGACAACGGCAAGCTCTACGCGGGCTTTGACGAGAATTATGTTGAAGCGATGAAAAAGCTCTGCTTTTCGGCGGACATCATTCTCCCGAATATCACGGAGGCGGCGCTGCTCACCGATACGGAATACAAGGAAAGCTACGACAGATCCTACACCGACCAGCTCACCGAAAGGCTCATCGCAAAGGGCGCAAGGACAATTGTATTTACGGGAGTGAGCTACAAGCCCGACACCACGGGCGTGCTTGTTGTAGAAAGCGGCAAGCCGCAATATTACGAGCACCGCAAGATAGCCGGCGGCTGCCACGGCACTGGCGACGTTTACGCTTCGGCGTTTGTCGGGGCGCTCGAAAACGGCTTTTCGACGTTTGACGCGGCGAAAATCGCCGCGGATTTCACGCTGGAATGTATCGAGAAAACGCAGGGTGACAGCGAGCACTGGTACGGCGTGAAGTTTGAAACGGCAATTCCGTCCCTTATCAAGGCGTTAAAGTTGATCTAAAATCAAAAATCCCCGCTTTGAGGGGATTTTTTGTATACAAAATTGCACAGATTTTTTCCCAAAAACAAAGCCTGCTTTTGGGGGCGGTTTTGGGTTTGTGCATTTTTCAACGGCAATCAACAAAAAGGCTCCCACGAGAGGGAGCCTTTTAATCAGCTGCTAAAACCTATTCGCTAAAAAACTATATTACTTGTTCCAGTCGTACAGCTTGCGAATCTCCGCGCCGACTTTTTCAAGCTGGTGCTCAGCCTCGATACGGCGGCAAGCGTTGAAGTGCAGTCTGCCCGTCTTGTTCTCGTTGATCCACTTGGAAGCGAACGTGCCGTCCTGA
>CAYSHU010000016.1:0-19091 GCA_964430965.1 uncultured Ruminococcus sp.
TGCCAAAATAACCTTTTTGATTTCCTTAGCCATAATTTGTTGTCTCCTTTTGGAAAAATTTAATTACAATATTTATTATACACGATTTTTTGAGATTGTCAAGCAATAATATTCGGATTTATGGATAATATGCTAAAAACTTGAATTTTTTTGAAAATCTTGCTTCCTGCGTCTTAAAAATGCTTGCTTCTATGTGGTGATTATGTGATATTTTTCTGATAATTTCGACAGATGTATGATAAAGGACTTGACAAAATTTGTGTTCACTGGTATAATATAACTATGAATTAAAATCACAAGCGAGTGATTTTTTGTGTATAGTAGGAGGGAAAAATTATGAAGTTTAATGAAAAGCTGGATATTTTGCTTGGCAGACGCAATATTAAGCGTGTGGAGTTTGCCGACAAGGTGGGAATTACTTACCGCGCGTTCGCTTATTATATGAGCGACACGAGAAAGCCCCGCAAGGGCGTGCTGGAGCGCATCGCGCGGGAGCTTAAGGTTACGCCCGAGTTCTTGCTTGACGACAAGCAGGAACTGGAGCTTTCGCAGGAGGAAAAGTTTATCAAAAGTATGTCCGACAGCGGCAAAAGCACGACGGAGGCTGAAAAATTCCTGTCGCAGTCGAGGGGTCTTTTCGCGGGGAATTCCTTGTCCGACGAGGATAAGCAGCACCTGATGAAATGCCTCACCGAAATTTACGAGGACTCCCGCCAAAACAAAAAATAATGCAGAGAATTATAGAAGCCGCCGAAGAAATTCTCAAACGCTTCGGCGGCAGAGATATTTTTGAAACGGCGGAGAATTCGGGCGCGAACATTTGGTTTCGCGAGCTTGGCGGGTTAAAGGGCTTTTATATCTGCGAAAACGGGGCAAGATATATTGTAATTAACGAGGCGCTTGACGACGCGCTGAAAAGGGTCGTCTGCGCGCACGAGCTCGGGCACGACGCGCTCCACCGAGAGCTTTCCGCGGGCGGACTCCGCGAGGGAACGCTTTTTCTCGATACCAACAAAATCGAGCGCGAGGCAAATCTCTTCGCGGCATATGTTCTGATAACCGACGAGGAAATTCTTGAAACGATGAATGAAATCTCCGATATTTCGAGCGTTTCCGCGTCGCTTAAGCTGCCGCCGGAGATTATCATGTACAGGCTCGAAACAATGAATTTCAAGGGCTATGACTTTAATCTAAGCGAGATAAAAAACGATTTTTTGAAATAGGCAAAAAATTGTGAAAAAAGGAGCCGATATTTTGGATATTAAAGCAGCATTAAAGGCCTTGACGGCGCAAGTCGGCGTTTCGGGGGACGAGTTCCCCGCGTCGAACGCGGCGGCGGAGCTTCTTCGTAAATACGCCGAGGACGTTTCCATAGACGCTTTCGGAAACGTCACGGGCTATGTGAAATCGGGGCGCAAGGGCGCGAAAACGCTGATGCTCGACGCGCATATCGACCAGGTGGGCTACATCGTGACCTTTATCAGCGAGGGCGGCTTTTTAAGCGTCGGCGCGTGCGGCTCGCCCGATGTGAAAATGCTGCTCGCGCAGTCGGTCACAGTCCATGGGAAAAGGGATATTAAGGGCGTAGTTTCGACGCTCCCTCCGCACGTTCAAAAGGACAACAAAGCCCCCGAAATCGGCGACATTTCAGTCGATATCGGAATGGATAAAAAGCACGCCGAGGAGCTTGTTTCGCTCGGCGACAGAGTGACGGTAAATTCCGAGTTTCGGGAGCTTTGCGGCGATATTGTTTCCGCGCCCGCAATCGACGACAGAAGCGGTGTTTGCGCTATTCTCGCGGCTTTGGAAATGCTCGGAGAACGCAAGCCCGCTTACGATATTATAGTCAGCTTTTCGGCGCAGGAGGAAACGGGCGAGCGCGGCGCGAAGCAGGCGGCGTTCATAGCTCAGCCCGATGAGTGCATCGCGGTGGACGTTTCGTTCGGGCAAACGCCCGACAGCGAGCCAAAGGACACCGCCGAGCTCGGAAGCGGCGTTATGATAGGCTTCTCGGCGGCTCTGGATAAGAAAATGTCGAATTCCTTAAGAGCGCTTGCGATAAAGACGGACATTCCGTTCACGTGCGAGGTTATGCCGACTTCCACGGGCACAAACGCGGACGCTATCGTCGTAGCGGGTAAGGGAGTGAGGTGCTGCACGCTTTCCTTCCCGATAAGATATATGCACACTCCTATTGAGTGTGTGAATATCAACGACATTGAAACGACCGCAAGGCTGATTTGCGAGTATGCTTTGGGAGGTGCGGCAGATGTTTAATGAGTTTAGGGAGCTTTGCCTGCTTAATGGCGCTTCGGGCGACGAGGCTCGCGTCCGCGAATATATCCAAAGCCGCATAAACGCCGACGAAATGACGGTTGATAATCTCGGCAATCTTATCGTATTCAAAAAGGGCAGGAAAACTCCCAAAAACAAAATTATGCTCGCGGCGCATATGGACGAGGTCGGGTTTATGATAACCGATATTTCCGAGGACGGCTTTCTGAGCTTCGGGGCGGTCGGCGGGATAAACTCCGCGGTAGCGATAGGGAGGGCGCTGCGGCTTGAAAGCGGCGCTTATGGTGTTATCGGCACAAAGGCGCTTCATCAGCAATCCAAGGAAGAGCGCGGAGAAATGCCGAGCTTTGACGAAATGTATCTCGACATCGGCGCGAGCTCTAAAGCGGAAGCGGAAAAGCTCGCTCCGCGCGGAAGCTATGCTTATTTCGACGCGGACTTTTTCGAGTTCGGCGACGGCTATATAAAGGGAAAAGCAATCGACGACCGCGCGGGCTGTCTTGCCATGATGGATATGATAAACGGCGAGCCCGAGTTTGACGCTTGGTACGCGTTCACGGTTCAAGAGGAGATAGGCACGCGCGGCGCGAAGGCGGCGGCGTTTACGATAGCGCCCGACATCGCGATCGTTCTCGAAACAACGACGGCTTGCGACATTGCGGGCGTTTCGGGCGGGAAAAAGGTCTGCGAGCTCGGAAAGGGCGCGGTAGTTTCTTATATGGACAGAAGCACGATTTACGACAGGGTGCTTTATAATCTCGCGTTTGAAACCGCAAAGGCAAACGACATTCCCGTGCAGACAAAAACGCTGATAGCGGGCGGCAACGACAGCGGCGCAATCCACGTGAGCCGTGGCGGAGTGCGCACCTGCGCAATTTCCGTGCCATGCAGATATCTGCACTCGCCGTCCTGCGTCATCAAGGAAAGCGATTTCAACGCCGTGAAAGCCCTCGCCGGGAAAGTGCTTTCGGCGGCCGCGGAGTTATGATAAGGCGGGCAAGCTCTGAGGGCGAGCTTTTTCGGCTCTCGGAGCGCGGAGTTGAGGCGCAGAAGATCCGCGCGCTTCTTAATGCTTACGGTACAAAATACGATTTCTGCCGCTTTTATGTTTCGGAGGATTTTATCTTCTGCGAAATGAACGGCGGCATTGTCATCTGTGAAATCGCGGAAAACGGCGATATTGAAGAGCTCGCGGACTTTTTTATGTTCGGCGGGTTTTCGGAGATTTTCTGCTCGGAGCGCTTAGGAAAGCGGTTCGGGCGCTTGCTTGGCTGTAACGTCGAAATCGTGAATTTAATGCGCTTTTGCGGTGAAGCAGAGCACGCAGAGATCGAAAAATCCCCGCCGCTCGGCGAGGTTTACGAGATACTTAAAACCGCGTTCGATATTGATTATGAAAGCTGGTACGCCGATATGTCGCACCGAATACGCCATAATGTCGCCGCGGCGCGAAGGCTCGGCGATTCCGTGCTGATTATCCAGCATAACCTAAATGGCGAGGCGCTGTTGTCGCAAATCGCGACTTTACCGAGCTCGCGAAACCGAGGGAACGCGTCAAGGCTTATTTCCGCAGTCTGCGGCGAGCTTTCCCCAAGCGAGGTGTTTGTCATCTGTGAGGACGCTTTGACGGGATTTTATCGCAAAATCGGCTTTGAGTTCGCCGAATTCAAAGTGATTTTGACCGCGAATAAGTAATATTAGTTTCTCCCGCCGTCGGCGGGAGCGTTTTTGTTGGAAAAAATTCTTAAAATTTCCTAATATATATTGACTAAATTGTAAAAGTGTGGTACAATATATATGTATATTTAGAGCTCTTTGGGCTCTTGGAATAGGGTGTGTTAAAGTGAAAAGAGGAAAACTTATCGTTTTGGAGGGGCTGGACGGCAGCGGGAAAACCACGCAGCTGGAGCTTGCTTTGGATTATCTCAAGGAGCACGACATAACGTGCCGTTCCGTCAGCTTTCCGAACTACGAGGCGCTTAGCGGACAGCTCGTTCAGCAGTATCTGACGGGCGAAATTCCGTGCGACGGAAGAAACGGCGCTTACGCCGCGTCTGCTATCTACGCCGCGGACCGTTACATCAGCTACATGACCGACTGGAAGGGCTTTTATGAGGCGGGCGGAGTTGTCATCGCAGGGCGCTATACAACGTCCAACGCTATCTATCAGCTTACAAAGCTCCCGCCCGAGGAGCACGAATATTACCTCAACTGGCTTTGCGACTTCGAGTACGGCAAGCTCGGTCTTCCCGAGCCCGACTGCGTTATTTATCTTGATATGCCCGTTGAGGTTTCGCAGAAGCTCTTGGATAAGCGCTATCTCGGCGACCAAAAGAAAAAGGATATCCACGAGCGCAATCTTGAGTTCCAGCGTCAATGCCGCAAGAGCGCGCTTTTCGCCGCGGAAAAATGCGGCTGGAACATCGTCGATTGCTCCGATGGCGAATATCCGCTTTCTATCGAGGAAATCTACGCGCAGATCTGCTGCTTTTTGAAGGTAATGACCGATGATTGAGTTCAGAAAGCCGACGCTTTCCGACAAGCCGCGCGTTGACGAGTTTCTCCGAAAATCGGATTTCCGCGGGTGCGAATACACGTTCGGAAATATTTTTGGCTGGAGCGAGCACTACAACACCGAAATCGGCTTTGAGGGAGGTTTTTGCTTCGAGAAAACAGGTCGCGGCGCGGACACAATGTTCGTTTATCCATATGGCGAGGGCTCGGTTGAGGAAGCCGTCGGGGAAATTCGGAAATACGCCGAAGCGAACGGTTTGCCGTGCGTTATCTGCGCGAACAAGGTTATTACCGAGAAAATCACGGAGCTGTTTCCCGAAGCCAAGGTGGAGCTTTACCGCGACTTCTGCGATTATGTGTATTACGCGCTCGACCTCGAGGAGCTTAAGGGCAAGAAGTACCACGCAAAGCGCAATCACCTCAACCGCTTTTACGAAAATGACTGGAGCTTTGAGGCGATGTCCCGCGGGAACATTCCCGAATGTCTTGAAATGAGCGAGCTTTGGCGCGCGGAGAATGTCACGGACGACAGCGAGGACGCGCAAAGCAAGACGACTGAGCTTGCCGTCGTGAAGCGCTCGCTGGAGCTTTTCGGGGAGCTTGGATATGTTGGCGGGGTTTTGCGCGTTGGGGGTGAGGTTCAGGCGTTCACGTTCGGGGAGCCCTCGGCTGAGAACACCTTTGTAGTCCATGTTGAAAAGGCTCTGCGAAAGTATCAAGGGGCGTATGCCGCGATAAACCGCGAGTTTGTCAAGTCGCTGGGCAGGAAATACACGTATATTGACCGCGAGGAGGACACGGGCTCGGAAAATCTCCGCAAGGCTAAGATGTCCTATAATCCCATTTTTCTGGAGGAGAAGTGCCTGATAGTATTTGAGGGGTGAGCACGTGAAAATGAAATGCGCCCATTGCGGCAAAACGGTAGGCACAAAAAACAATTTTTGCGAATTCTGCGGTAAATCGACCTATAAACAGCATTCAATGCGCAAAACAATTACCCTGCTCATCGTTTTTGTTGGTATTACGGCTGCGGTCATTACGGCAATAACCATTCTTTGGAGAAATTATCTGTTGCCTTGGCAGTTACCGTTATACAAAATCAGAAAAACGCTGATAGAATATGTTCGAGAGGAACACCCCAAGTCCGAGATTGTGCAGGAGCATATACAGTATGGATCAACAGGATTTGCTATAATCTTTGAGGTTTACCCCGATTGCTATATAACGTTCGAGGAGAACGGATTTCAATACGATGTGAGTTACGGACATAGAAGCAAGACTATCATTGACGAATACAAGAAAGCGAAACTAACAAATGATGTAAGGGTGTTTATTAACGAGGAATTTTTCGAGCCGCGCGGAATAGAGAATGTGAATGTTAGTTGCAATTTTCATTTTAATAGTCCGAGTGAGCTCCCGAACGAATGGTCGGATTATGACGATTCCTATACCGTGGAGTTGGATATCTATGATCAGGGAAGCACGCCGCTGGAGGTTGGCTGGATATACGATTTTTACAAATTCTGGAGGGAGGATTTGGACTTCCCTTCGGAATGGTTCTTGTCATTTGATATATGGAGCACGAGCGCGGGTGACATTGTCGGAGATTTGTATGTTCGATATGACTCGACTTTTAACAATGAGGCTGATATGTACAAGTTTTTTAATGAATATTGCCGATAATAAAAATCGGCGTATAGAAATTTACATATTTTGGAGGTAGAATAATGATTTACATTTTTTTAGCAGACGGCTTTGAGGAAACCGAGGCGATAGCGCCGATTGATATGCTTCGCCGCGCGGGCAAGGACGTTGTTATGGTCGGGATAAAGAACGACGCGGTGAGAAGCTCCCACGGCGTGCCCGTGCTTTGCGATATGACCGATATGCAGGTCGAGCTCGACGAGCGGCTGGAGCTGATAATTCTCCCCGGCGGTATGCCCGGAACGCTCAACATCGAGGAAAATGCCGTCGTTCAGCAGACGATTGACTACTGCGCCGAGCACAAGATCCCGATAGGCGCTATCTGCGCCGCGCCGTCAATTCTCGGCAAAAAGGGGCTTCTCGACGGCAAGGAGGCTATCTGCTTCCCGGGCTTTGAGAAATTTTTAACGGGCGCGAAGCTCTCCGACAAAAAGGTCGTTACCGACGGCATTTTCACGACCGCCGCGGGCGCGGGAGTTGCCGTTGAGTTCGGGCTGGAGCTTGTTCGGGTGCTCTGCGGAGATGAAAAATCCGACAGCGTCCGCAAGGCGATACAATGCGCGAATTAAAGCAGGCTTTGAGGCGGGAGCTTATCGCGCTTAGAAAAGCTATGAGCGCCGAGGACAAAAAAGCCGCCGACGAGGGTATCTTCGGGCAGGTCAGACCGCTTCTTGACAAGGCAAGCGCGGTTTTCACCTACGCGTCAACAAATATCGAGGTCGACACGCGGCAGATCATCGAATATTGCTTAAAGCATGGAATTCCGACGGCGCTGCCCGTAAGCGGCGAAAGCGAGCTCGCGTTCTATTACATCAAATCGGCGGACGAGCTTAAGCCGGGAAAATTCAACATCGACGAGCCGCCGCTCGATTTTCCCGCAGATGCCGATAAGAAAACGCTTTGCGTCGTTCCCGCGCTTTGCGCTGACGGAAACGGCGCGAGGCTCGGCTTCGGCAGGGGGTATTACGACAGATTTTTAAGCGGGTTTGCGGGGACGAGTGTGATTTTGTGCTACAAGGATTTTAAGCGCGACGTGCCGGTTGAGCCGCACGATTATAAGGCTGACTTAACTATTTTCAACAGATAATTCAACAAACGGAGGTCATTATGGACAAAAACCGCCAAGATTTTGATAATTTTAATGAGGACGAGGAGTACCTCCCGGACGATAGCGAAGGCGAGGATGATTCCGTCGTTTATGATGACGACGAGCCTTACGAGGATTTAGACCTCAATTTCGAAAAGACCCAGGAAATGGACAGTATGCGTCCGCGGGCAACAGACGACGAGCACGGCATAACTCCGCGCGATGAGTTCACCGATTTGAATTCCGCTGACGATATGTCCCGAACGCTTATGATGGATTCGTTGAGCGACGATGATGATTATGATTACGACAGCGAGCCCGTCTACGCGCAAAATCCTGTTAAAAAGCGCAGAAAAAAGAAATCCAAGATAAACCACACGAGAACAATGGGGCAGATTTTCCTTGGGGCGGTAATTTCCGTCGTGGCGCTCGGGCTTGGAATTTTCCTCGCGGTAAAGGTGATCGGTGCGATGCGCGACATTACGGGAATGGCAAAAACCCGCAAGGAAATCGACTTTGAGATAACCGAAAATATGAGCGTCGATGATATTATTGACGGTCTTTACGAAAACGGTATTATTGATATGCCGAAGCTAATGAAGCTGTACGTGAAGTTCACCGACAACACAACGGGCTATCTGAACGGCCCGCACACGGTGAGCTCGGGTATGAGCTACAACAACATCATAGCTTCGCTTCAACGGGAGAAGGAGTTCACGAAAACCATTACCGTCGTTATCCCCGAGGGGCTTTCTGTTGTTGAAATCGGCAATCTGCTTGAGGAAAACCTTGTCTGCCGTGCCGTGGATTTTGAGGAGTATGTTAAGTCGAAGCAGAACAGGTATGATTTTGAGGACGGCTTGGTAACAAATCCCGACCGTATGTTTATGTTGGAGGGCTATCTGTTCCCCGATACGTATGAGTTTTACGTTGTGGATTACCTCGAAAAGAACCCGAATTATGACACGAGAACCTGGGCGAAAGAGGCCGCGGACAAGATGCTGGAAAACTTCGAGGATCATATAACGAAAAAGCTCAAGGCGCGTATGAGGGAAATGGATATGACGCTTGACGAAACGATTATTTTAGCGTCCATTATCCAGCGTGAGGGCAACACCGAGGAAAGTATGGCTATGGTTTCGTCCGTATTCCACAACCGACTGAACGACCCCGAAAACTACCCAAATCTCGGCTCGGACGTTACGTATGACTATATCAACCAGACGATAAAGCCGCTTACCACCGCCGCGAACCGCGCTCAAATGGAGAAGATCGAGAAGGCTTACGACACATATCAGTGTATAGGGCTTCCCGCGGGGGCAATCTGCAATCCCGGGCTTGACGCGATAAACGCCGCGCTTAATCCCGATACCACGCCGTATTACTACTTCATCGCAGACCGCGAAGGAAACTTCTACTGGGCGGAAACTCTCGAGCAGCACGAGCAGAACATTATTGACGCGGATCTTCATTATGAAGATGAGAACAGCGAAGGCGAAAGCGGACAACAATAAGATTATGACAGTAAACGACAAAAAATCCGAGCTTCTTGCTCCCGCGGGCGATACGGAAAGCCTCGTTTCGGCGCTGGATTTCGGTGCGGACGCGGTTTATCTCGCGGGGAAGACGTTCGGTATGAGGGCGGGCGCTAAAAACTTCTCCGAGGAGGAGCTGGAATGGGCGGTGCAGACCGCTCACGAAAGAGGCGTGAGGGTCTACATCACGTGCAACACCGTGCCTCTGAACGGCGAGATTGACATATTCCCGGAGTTTATAGCTATGGCGAAAAACGCTGGTGTTGACGCAGTCATCGCGGCGGATATCGGCGTTATCGCAATGGTGAGGGAATTCGCGCCGGAGCTTGAAATTCACGCCTCGACGCAAACGGGAATAGTCAATTTCCGCACCGCCGTTGAGCTCTACAAAATGGGCGTAAAACGTGCCGTGCTCGCACGGGAGCTCAGCCTGGAGGACATCAGAAAAATCCGCCGGAATATCCCTGAGGATATGGAGCTGGAGACGTTTGTCCACGGCGCGATGTGCGTCAGCTTTTCGGGGCGGTGTCTTATCTCCGAGTATCTCACGGGGAGAAACGCCAACCGCGGCGAGTGCGCCCAGCCGTGCCGCTGGGGGTATTATCTAATGGAAGAAAAGCGCCCCGGGGAGTTCTTCAAGGTGTTTGAGGACGAGGGCGGCTCGTATATTTTAAACTCCCGCGATATGTGTATGATAGAGCATTTGGACGACCTCCTTGAAGCGGGCGTTTACAGCCTTAAAATCGAGGGACGCGCGAAATCCGCCTATTATACCGCGCTTACGACAAACGCTTATCGAGCGGCGCTGGAATGCGCTCTGCGAGGTGATGCGCCGCCAAAATGGGTTCTTGAAGAGGTCGACAAGATAAGCCACAGACCGTACTGCACGGGCTTTTTCTACGGACACCCGAACGAGGGCAGCGACTCGCAGGATCCCGCTGAAATCACGAATGGCGGGCAGTATTTCAAGGACAGCGGCTATATCCGCGAGTATGATTTTGTCGCGACGATCGATAGTTGTGAAAATGGGATTATGCAGCTCACAACGCGGAACTTCTTCACGCTTTCCGACGAGCTGGAGATCCTCGCGCCGAAGCGCGAGCCCATTAAATTCGCACCGACGGAGATGTTCGAGGACGGCGAGCAGATTGATACCGCGCGGCACGCGATGCGGGAAATCACGATTAAAACCGATATTGAGGTTCCGCCGCACTCGCTGTTAAGAAAACGAATTGTCTGATTAGACCATAATTGAAAGGAGTTCGCAATGCGCCAGTTTAAGTTTCAGGATACGACCCTAGCCGTTGACGAGCGCGTCAAGGCTCTGCTGAAGGAGCTTACGCTTGACGAAAAGCTGCTGCTGATTACACGAAGGCAGGAGGCGATAGAGCGGCTTGGGATAAAGGCGCTGAAAATCGGGACGGAGGCGGCGCGCGGGCTTGTTAGCCGCAGCGAGGACGGCGACGACTTGATGTTCGGAGAAGCGCCGACGACGGTTTTCCCGGAGCCGTTCGGGCTGGCGGCAATGTTCGACCCCGATTTAATGCACGAAATCGGCGTTGTCGCGGGGACGGAGGCGCGGATTTACAATAAAGAGGGAAAGAGCTCGCTGTTTTTGTGGGCTCCGACGGTTGACTTAGAGCGCGACCCGCGCTGGGGGCGCACCGAGGAGGGCTACGGCGAGGACCCGTTCCTCACGGGCGCAATGACCGCCGCGTACACCAAGGGAATGTACGGCAATGACAAAAAGCACGCGTGCGTAATCCCGACGCTTAAGCACTTTTACGCGAACAATCACGAGGAGGACAGAACCTGCGACAACGCGTCTATCCCCGCGGTTTTAAAGCATGACTATTATTTAAAGGCGTTTGAATACCCGATTAAAAACGGCGGCGCGAAAAGCGTAATGACGGCTTACAGCGCTATAAACGGCGTTGAGGCTATCTGCTCTCCCGAGGTCGGGGAGCTCAAAAGGCTCGGTATGCTGTTTTCGATAAACGACAACTGGGATTTTGTCGAGAACGTCACGCGGCACCAAACCGAAGAATGCCACGCCGATACCTTAGCTCGAATGATGAAAAACCACGGCGCGGATATTATTAACGATGAGCGCGACGTTGTTGACGCGGCGGCGCGGGAGGCTTTAGAGCGCGGTCTTATCACCGAGAGCGACATCGACGGCGCGCTGTTCGGAATGTTAAAGGCGCGGTTCCTGCTTGGGGAGTTTGACGACTCTTGCAAATATGACGAACTTCCGAGGGAGCTTCTTTGCTGCGATAAGCATCAAGCAACGGCGCTCAGAGCCGCGGAGGAATCCATCGTCCTGCTTCGGAATCGGTACGGGCTTCTGCCGCTTGATATCAAGGACAAATGCGCGGTTATCGGCGTTCACGCGGATATGAGCTTCCGCGACTGGTACACGGGATATTCCGACAAAAACCCCACTATCCTCGACGGGTTTACGGCGCTTGTCGGGCGGGATAATCTTGTTTACGAATCGGGTAATGACATCATCGCGCTTCGCAACTCGAAAAACGGATTTTATTTCAGGATTGACGACGACGGCTCGCTCGTCTGCGACGCGCCGCTTATCAACGAGCAATGTCTGCTGGAGCTGTTCGAGTGGGGCAACGGCGCGGTGTCGTTTAAATCACGAGTAAACGGAAAATTCCTTTCGGACTGCGGGATTATGAAGTGCAGCGCGGACGTTCCTTTCGGCTGGGAAGTAAAGGAAAAATTTTATTTAGAGCGCCGCGGAGGCGAGATAGTTCTGAAAAATTTTCTAAAAAAATACCTTTGCATTACCAACGAGAAAACTATCGGAGTTTCCGATAAAATAAAGCCGCAGGGCAATTCGTTTTTTAATCTGGAGGTTTTCTCGTCCGGTATCGACAGGGTAAACCACGCTGTCACCGAGGCGCAGAACGCGATAGTTTTCTGCGGAAATTACCCGCAAATCGGCGCTAGAGAAACGTGCGACAGGCGTGACCTGCTTCTTCCCGAAAAGCAATTAAGGCTGATTGAAGAGGTGCAGAAGCGCAAGGAAAACACCGTTATAGTTATGGTTTCGGGTTTTCCGTATTCGGTCGGGAGTGACTGGGGGACAATTCTCCACACGTCCCACGCGGGTCCGCAAATGGGCGCGGCAATCGCACGGACGCTCTTCGGGAAAATCTCGCCCGCAGGGCGCTGCCCGATGACGTGGTATTCTTCCGAAAAGGAGCTTGGCGACATAAAGGATTACAACATCATCGCGACGGAGAGCACGTATCGCTACTACAACGGCGAGCCGCTGTTCCCGTTCGGGCACGGTCTTTCTTACACTACGTTCAAGTACGGCGAGCTTTCGCTCAACAAAGCGGAATTTACAAGCGGAGAGCGCGTGGAGGTTTCGTTTGAGGTTGACAACATCGGAATGTTCGACGCGGACGAGGTCGTGCAGCTTTATGTAAAGCCGCCGTGGTTTTCGAGCGCCACGCCGAAAAAGGAGCTTAAGGCGTTCAACAGAATTCACGTTGACAAAACGCTTTCCACCGCCGTTAAGCTGTCGTTCGACGTTGACGATTTGGCGTTCTGGGATATTAACACGAACACGAGAAGGCTTTACAGCGGCGTTTATGAAATCCAGGTCGGCGCGTCGTCGGAGGATATTCGCAAGACAATTGATATCAAAATCAACGCCGAGGAATACGCGGGGCTTGACGTAACAAAGCCTGTCCCCGCGGCGGCCTCGTGGAGCTGGTCGGGCGTGGAGATCAGGACAACAAGGGACTTGCAGGAATACGCGCTGTTAAGCGACAAATTCAGCAGCTTGGTCTACGAGAATTGCCGCCTTAACGGTGAAACAAGGCTCGAAATAACTGCGGCAAATCCCTCTACAAAAACCGAGCTTATCATCACAAACGCGCATAACAGTATGGAGCTCGCGCGGATTAAAATCCCGCAGACGGGCGGCGCGGAACGATTTGAAACGTTTTCCGCAGAGGTCGTGATGCCGCAAGGACAATATGATTTGAAGCTGTCGGCGAACAGCATTTTGTGTTTGAAGTCGTTTCGGCTGCATAAATAAGGAGCTATTATGAACAATTCGGAGATTTTCCCGCACATCGACCACACGCTTTTGAAGCCCACCGCGACGGCGGAGCAGATTACGCAGCTTTGCGAGGAGGCGCTGATTTATCACACCGCGAGCGTTTGTATTCCGGCGAGCTATGTTAAGCTCGCGCGCGAAAAATTCCCCGAGCTGAATATTTGTACGGTCATCGGCTTTCCGCTCGGGTATTCCACGACCGCCGCGAAGTGCTTTGAGGCACGGGAGGCAATCCGGAACGGCGCGAACGAGATCGATATGGTGATCAACCTCGGCTGGGTGAAGGACGGCTTGTTTCTAGAGGTCGAGCGCGAGATTGCAGACGTTAAGGCGGCTTGCGGCGACAAAATCCTCAAGGTGATAATCGAAACGTGCTACCTCACCGACGAGGAAAAAATCGAGCTTTGCAAATGCGTCACGAACGCTAAGGCCGATTATATCAAGACCTCGACGGGCTTTGGCACGGCTGGCGCGAATATAGAGGACATTCGGCTGTTTAAGCAGCACATCGGTGCGGACGTGAAGATAAAGGCGGCGGGCGGTGTGAAAACCAAAGCCGATTTGGAAATGTTTCTCGGCGAGGGCTGCGAGAGAATAGGCACAAGCTCCGCGGTGAAGCTGCTTTTGGGTGAGGAATGATGTGGATTGAGGTTAAGGACGACGCGGCAATTGAAAAGCTGATGAGCGATTTCCACGGCTTTCACGACAGCGTTATTGTGTCGATTAGCTATAACAGCGGCAGCTATGTCGACGAAGACGAGATAATGTATCAAATGACGAGCGCAGACGAGCACACGCTGCTGATGACGCTCCACAGCCAGTGGAGCAAGCCGATAGAGCTGTTGTTTTCGGGAGTGCGCAAGTTCTGTATAACGGGCTTTCAGGACAACTATGACAATGAGCTGTTTGACGCGACCTTGGAATTCCGCACGGATCTTCTTGGAGCAACGCGCGACGACGCTTTGATTGTCTGGGCTGATTATAAGGGTTTTGATATAAAACAACACACCGAGCACTATCCGCTTAATATTGGCTATAAGGATACTTACATAATTGCAAACAAGCTGAAATACCGCATTTTTGGGGAGGGTGAGTAAATGAAACGAGTTTTTTTGATAGTTCTGGACAGCTTCGGCGTCGGCGAAATGCCCGACGCGGCGGACTTCGGCGATAAGGGCGCGAACACGCTGCGCTCCTGCTTTAATACGGGGCACTTGAACGTCCCGAATATGCAAAGGCTCGGACTGTTCAACATCGACGGAGTGACGGTGGGGGAGAAGTGCGAAAATCCCGTCGGCGCGTATCTCAAAATCGCCGAAAGCTCCAAGGGTAAGGACACGACGACCGGGCATTGGGAGATAGCGGGATGCGTTTCCGAAAAGCCTTTCCCGACGTTCCCCGAGGGTTTTCCGCCGGAGGTAATTGATGCGTTCGAGAAGGCGACGGGGCGCAAAACGCTCTGCAACAAGCCGTATTCGGGCACTAAGGTCATCGCGGATTACGGCGAGGAGCACCTTAAAACGGGCGCGCTTATCATCTATACGTCCGCGGACAGCGTATTCCAGATAGCGGCGCACGAGAGCATTGTCCCGCCGGAAACGTTGTATGAATACTGCAAAATGGCGCGGGAAATTCTAACGGGAGATTTCGCCGTCGGGCGCGTTATCGCGCGTCCGTTTGAGGGAGAACACCCGTTTTCGAGAACCTCCCGCCGCCACGATTTTTCGCTCACTCCGCCGAAAAATACGGCTCTGGGTATTCTCAAGCAAAACGGAAAAGCTGTTATCGGGGTGGGTAAGATCTACGATATTTTCGCGGGGAAGGGGCTCACCGAATGTGACCGCCAAATCGGGAATTCCGCCGATATGGAGATAACATCAAAATATCAAAAGCAGGATTGGAGCGGGATTTGCTTTACAAATCTAGTGGATTTTGATATGCAGTACGGGCACCGCCGCGACGCGGAGGGCTACGCCGCTGCGCTGAACGATTTCGACAAGTGGCTTGGGGATTTTATAAGCGAAATGAAGCCAGATGACGCGCTTATCATCACCGCCGACCACGGCTGCGACCCCTGCCACACGGGCACCGACCACACGCGCGAATATATCCCCGTTCTGATTTACGGCGAGAAAATCAAGCCCGCGAGCCTCGGCACAAGAGCTTGCTTCGGCGATGTCGGCGCGACAGCCTTGGAGCTTCTCGGAGTTGACGGAAAAATCGACGGCGAGAGCTTTGCGAGTTCAATAACCAAATAGGGGAGAGCTATGCTTCATTTTACAATTCGAGCCGCTGAGCTTAACGATGCGAAGGCGGTGTGCAGAATTTGCGGCGAAACGCTTTCGCCCGAAATTCAACAGGACGAAATAGCGAAGATGTTCACGAAAATCATCGAGGACGTGGAACAAATCGTTATGGTTGCGTTTATTTCGGGACACGTTTGCGGGTTTATCCACGCGAGGCTTGTGCGCGATTTTGTTCTTGGAGAATACGCCGAAATCGTCAATATGTCAATGTCGGAATACTACCAAAGAAAAAGCGGCGGCACATCACTTATATTTGGCGTTGAGCAATGGTGCAGCCAAATGCAGAGGCATAAAATAATCTGCTTTTTGAAAAGCGAAAACGAGGCTATGAGGTCGCTGCTGACAAAATGCGGCTATCATGAAAACAACGTCGGAGCTTTTGAAAAATATATTATTTGAATTATGAAAGGAAATGATATTATGAGCGAATGTACACACGATTGCAGCTCCTGTGGGGAAAGCTGCGCGGAGCGCAAGCCCGAGAGCTTTATTGAAAAGCCGCATGAGCTTTCGCACATCAAAAAGGTAATAGGAGTTGTGAGCGGCAAGGGCGGCGTTGGAAAGTCGCTGGTGACATGTCTTTCCGCCGTTTTGATGAACAGACGCGGCTTTAAAACCGCTGTTCTCGACGCGGATATCACGGGACCCTCAGTGCCGAAGGCGTTCGGGATTACCGAAAAGGCAAAGGGCAACGAGGAGGTTCTCTATCCCGTGCTCACGAAAAAGGGGATTAAGATAATGTCTGTAAATCTCCTGCTTCAGGACGAAAGCGACCCCGTCATCTGGCGCGGACCTATCATCGCGGGCACGGCAAAGCAGTTCTGGACGGATGTTATCTGGGACGATGTGGACTTTATGTTCGTTGATATGCCTCCCGGAACGGGCGACGTGCCGCTGACGGTGTTTCAGTCCATTCCGCTTGACGGAATAATCGTCGTGACCTCTCCGCAGGAGCTTGTTTCGATGATCGTCGGCAAGGCTGTTAAAATGGCGAAGATGATGAATGTGCCGATTATCGGCCTGGTTGAGAATATGAGCTATTTTGAGTGCCCCGACTGCGGTAAGCACATCAGTGTGTTCGGCGAGAGCCACATTGACGACGTCGCGGGGAAGCTCGGCTTAAAGGTGATAGCGAAGCTGCCAATAGACCCCGAAACCGCGAAGCTGGTTGACAGCGGTATGCTGGAGCTCACCGAAACGACTGCCGCTGACCCGATTGCGGACGCGGTGGAGGAGTTCTGCAAATGAGTATTCGCTACACCGACGAGCGCGGCTTCACTGCCGAACAGCTTGAGAGGCTGTTCTTATCCGTTGAGTGGGAGAGCGGCAAATTCCCCGAAAAGCTGAAGAAAGCTATGGATAATTCCGCAGCCGTTTTTACGGCGTGGGACGGCGACAGGCTAGTCGGGCTCGCGAACGCGCTCGACGACGGCGAGCTTACCGCATATGTGCATTATCTGCTTGTTGACCCCGCGTATCAGGGGCAGGGGATAGGAACGGCTCTTCTGGAGCTGATGAAGAAGAAATACGCGGATTATTTTCATTTTTTCCTTTTGGCGGAGCATGAGGACTTGGTCGGCTACTATGAGCGCACGGGCTTTGAAAAAGAACAAGGCGTCAGCGCATTAAGGTATAAGGAGCAGCAATGAACGTCAAGGCAATCAAAACAAGGGGCGATCTAGCCTACGAAAACTTCCTAAAGGGCTACAACTGCACGCAGGCGGTAACGGTCGCGTTCGCCGAGGAGCTGGGCTTGGACGAAAAAACAGCCGCAAGATTATCTTGCGGCTTTGGCGGCGGTATGGGACGTATGCGCGAGGTGTGCGGGACGTTTTCCGGCATTGTAATGGTGTTAAGCGCGCTGTACGGCTATTCTGACCCTAAGGACACCGCGGCGAAAAAGGAATTGTATGAAAAGATACGCGCCCTCGCGGCGAAATTCCGCGAGGACAACAAAAGCATAATCTGCCGCGAGCTGTTGGGCTTGGAAAAGGCGGAGGAATCCGCTGCTCCCGAGCCGCGCACTCCCGAATACTATAAAAAGCGCCCGTGCCCCGAGCTTTGCCGTTACGCTGCGAATATTCTGGGGGAGTTTATAAGGGATAACCCGCCCCGATAACCTTTATTGATAATCGTAAACTTTAAGTACAAAAGAAGCGTCATACCCGCACGCACGGAACTTCTCTGCAAGCTCCGTGCGTGTTATATTGCGGCTGAGAGTTTCGGCAAGCGCCGAATTATTTTGATGAGATAATTCGGACAAGTCGGCGTGTTCATCAAAAAACAGCTCCTCACCCTTTTGCGTTGAAGAGTCAGCAGTGAAGATAAAGTGAAATTGCTCGCGCGTGTGCCTGAAATAATTTCCTGCCACATAGAAGTATTCGATCGAGTTTTCGCTGAAAAGATACACAATCTCGTCGGGAACAAGACCGTGCTTCAGCTCGCAGTCCAGACGTATGAGCTTGCGGTCATTGCTGATGTCAACAGTCATCAGCTGGTCGGGAAAACCAAAGTGCTCCTCGTATTTTATCGTGTAGCTTTCGCCGAGCGCGTTTGTGACGTTCTTTTCGCCCTTTACATAGTTTTGAGCCTCCGATTCCATAGTTGAAGAATATTCATCGTACATTTCATTTACTGCGGTAAAAAATCCGCAACCGCACAAGCAAAGGCAGAGCGAGAAAATCAGCAGTGTGAAAATAATCTTATGCATTTCAAACCCACCTAATATCTATTTTGATAATTATATTATAGCGCATTTGAAATCGTTTGTCAATATGAATTTATCGAAATTCGATAATTTTCATATTTTCTGTACAAATTTAGAATTACTAACCAAATAACACTTGACATTTCGGGAAAAATATGTTATAATCCTAGTATACAGATAGACATTCTGGAATAAAAAGAAACAGGTGATAAAGTGGACACAATATACGTTGACAACGCCGCGACCACCAAGATGAGCAAAGCCGCGATAAACGCGATGATGCCGTATCTTGAGGAAACTTACGGAAACCCGTCGTCGCTGCATACCGTCGGGCAATTAGCGCAGGAGGCTCTTGTGAAGTCGCGCGAGGACGTTGCAAGGGCGATAGGCGCGGAGCCGCGGGAGATTTTCTTCACGTCGGGAGGAAGCGAGGCGGACAATCAGGCGATTTTAACGGGCGCGGAGCGCGGTGCTCTCAATGGCAAAAAGCACATTATTTCCCAAAAGACCGAGCACCACGCGGTTTTGCACGCCTTGCGAAAACTCGAGAAGCAGGGCTTTGAGATCGAGCTGCTGGACGTTGACGGCAAAGGAAACATCACCGCCGAGCAGGTAAAGAACGCAATACGCGAGGGCACCGCGCTTGTCACAATTATGGCGGCGAACAACGAGATCGGCACGCTTATGCCGATAAAGGAAATCGCGGCGGTGTGTAGGGAAAGGGGCGTGCTGTTCCACACGGACGCGGTTCAGGCGGTCGGGCATATCCCGCTTGACGTTCACGAGATAGACTGCGATATGCTGTCGCTCTCGGCGCACAAGTTCCACGGGCCAAAGGGCGTGGGGGCGCTTT
>CAYSHU010000017.1:0-18722 GCA_964430965.1 uncultured Ruminococcus sp.
GGCGCGGGTGGTCCGGACTGGGTTTAACTTGAAAATTCTCCGCGAATGAGCAGGGAGAGATTTGAGCTCGTCATTCCGATTCTGGGTATCTGCTACGGCGCGCAGTTTATGGTTTACGGGCTCGACGGAAAAATCGGCGCGGCGAACGAAAACTCCGCCGCGGAGTTCGGCAGAACGGACTGCGAGTTCGACACAAGCTCGCTGCTGCTCAAAAATCTCGAGCAAAAATCCGTTGTCTGGATGAGCCATAACGATTACATAGAGGAGCTCCCCGAGGGCTTCCGCGCTGTTGGATTCAGCGCAAAATGCCCGTATGGAGCGATTGAAAATCCCGAGAAAAAATTCTACGGAACGCAATTCCACCCCGAGGTGAACCACACCGAGCAGGGCTTTGAAATGCTCGGAAATTTCCTGTACAACGTGTGCGAGTGCAGGGGCGACTGGACTATGGAGGAATACGCCGAAACGGCGATCCGCGAGATTCGCGAAAAGGTAGGCACGGGCAAGGCGCTCTTGGCGCTGTCGGGAGGCGTGGACAGCTCGGTGGCGTGCAAGCTCTTAGCAAAGGCAATCGGCGGGCAATTAACGTGCATTTTCGTTGACCACGGCTTAATGCGCAAAAACGAGGGTGACGAGGTTGAGGCGGCGTTTGCGGACAGCGGCGTGAATTTCGTCCGCGTAAACGCGGGAGAGCGCTTTTTAAGCAAGCTCGCGGGCGTTTCCGAGCCCGAAAAAAAGCGCAAGATAATCGGTGAGGAATTCATCCGTGTCTTCGAGGAAGAGGCAAAGAAGATCGGCAAGGTGGATTATCTGGTGCAGGGCACGATTTATCCCGATGTGATAGAAAGCGGCACGGGCGACGCGGCTGTAATCAAGAGCCACCACAACGTCGGCGGGCTGCCGGATTACGTGGATTTCAAGGAGATAATCGAGCCGCTGCGTCTGCTGTTCAAGGACGAGGTGCGCAAGCTCGGCACGACGCTTGGGCTTGACGAAAAGCTGGTATGGCGGCAGCCGTTCCCGGGACCCGGCTTAGCGATAAGAATAATCGGCGAGATAACTCCCGAAAAGGTAGCGACGCTGCAAGACGCGGACGCGATTTTCCGCGAGGAGATAGCCAACGCGAAGCTCGACCGCGAGATAAATCAATACTTTGCCGTGCTGACGAATATGCGTTCGGTAGGCGTAATGGGCGACGGGCGCACTTATGATTATACGCTGGCATTGCGCGGCGTTTCCACATCCGATTTTATGACAGCGGACTTCTCGCGCATACCGTATGATGTGCTCGAAAAGGTTTCCGTGAGGATAGTGAATGAAGTGGCGAATATCAATCGCATTGTGTATGATGTGACCTCTAAGCCGCCGGCTACTATTGAGTGGGAATAAATTCCAAAGCCCCACGAACCCGCATAAACAGCGGCTTCGTGGGGCTTGTTTTTGTCTGGTGAGTACAAATTGAGTACAAATTCGATGTAGTGGGCGGCACAATGCCCGCATTTTCTCACTCCTGCGGACTGTTGTCAAGGTACAAGTTCTTGAACGTCATTACGGGTCTGCGCCTTGCTTTACGGAAGCACGTTGCCGAAGCTGCGGCGAACGCGATCGCCGCCAATGTGAAAGCTCCTGCCGTAATCGGTAAAATGTGTTTCATTGTTATCACTCCTATCTGTTTCGATTTTGTGCGGTTGGCTGTACATACCCGCGCTGTATCAGCTCACGCCGCAGTTCATCATAGCTTCCTACGGTTTTGCCGTCCAAACGCAAAACCTTTTTCAAAAGACGAATTTGGTTTTGGTTGTCTGTTTTTTCATTTAATCGCTTTTGGTTTGTTTTAGATAGCGGATTTGTCAATTCGTTGCGCAGAGTGGTGTTGTTGTCGCTCAACCGTTTGTTTTCACTTTGTAGTCTTTGGTTTTCTTTTTTCAGCTCTGCATTTTCTGCGGTGGCTTGCTCGGCGGTGTTCTTCACCGATTGCCATTCTTCCCACGACACGTTTTTTAACGCGCCGCCAATTGATTTCTTGCCCTCAATAGCTTTAAGCTCCTGCGCCGAGAGTACTTTCCCGTTTAGTTCTTCAAGCTGCTTTGCGGTAGCTATGTATTGCGCGTTTTTTTCAGAGAGCCTTGCTTCGGCGGCTTTCGCCTGTTCCTCGGCTTTTTCAGCTCGTTCCAATGCGCTTTTTTCTTTCAGCTCTGCAATAGATCTGTTTCCATTCTTTGTTTCGCCATTAAGTATTCCAACAGAGTGACCAAGCGCTTTTTCAAGGTGCTTGGAAAGCTCTTGGTGAAACACTTGAAGCTCATGCTTGTTAATGACCTCTTTCGCGGACACTTTATATCCGCCTTTCTTTTTGTCGGCGGTAACGGGAACAAAAGCAAATGAATATGCGGCGAGGTTTCATCAAGATGAACATATGCGGAAATTACATTCTCACGACCGTAGCGGTTCGCCATAAACTCATAGCTCGCCTTAAAGAAATCCGCTTGATCCGTTTCCGGTAAGTCTTTTGGAGCGGTAAGCACCCAACTGCACATTACGTTTACGTCCTTGCGGTTCTGAAGCTTGACCTCCGAGCAGCGTTTGCGGATAAAATCTCCTTGCCGCATCGTCTGATGTACGGCGAGGTTGTAGTTCAGGTGACTGCGCTCTGGATTGATTTGCTGATCGCCAAACTTCGCATACTCAAGCTGACCCGTTTCAGGGTTCATCTCTCTTGCTCGTTCGTAATGCTTGAACATATGACCGCACGCCGCTTTTGTGTATTTTTGTACGTTAGCCATATCGTCTCCTTTCGCGCGTACTTCACACCATTTTGCAACGGTTGTATGCAGCTCTCGGGGTGCTGCATACAACCATTTCAAAATGGTGTAGCGAGTTATACCATTTTTCTTTACGCTGCGGAGCAGCTAAAAAATGGTAACTCGCTCTCCGAGGGGCAAAGGGGCTGCCGCCCCTCTGCACTCCCCGCCGCTAGCTGTCGTCATCATTAGCGTATTCAGCTATAAGCCTACGTTGATTTTCGTTCAGCTTTTCCTTGCGTTTCTGAAGCTCTATCAACAACTTGTCTTCGCCTTTGCAAAGCAAATATGTTAGAGTGCTGTTGCCCGCTTGTTCAAACACATACCGCTCAACACGAGCAAGATTATATTCGATGTCCTTCGGCGAGTATAGTTTGACCGCTTCTGCACCGTTCGGAAATTTCTCCCACCACCCTATGGTGGAGCAACGCTCACGCCGAGAGTGATCTAGTCGTATAAAACGCAGATAATTCCCAAGAACGCCCGCATACAATTTACCGATTGTCTTGCTGCCGAGCAGTTGCGAAATAAAATTCGCTGCACGTTCTTCCTTGAAGACGATTTCCGCACGCACCCAATGATAACCAAGCCCGCCACGCTCCTGCGCTTTGTCGTAAATTCGGAGCATTATTGCCGATTTTCGGCTGCCGAATTGTACCGTTTGCGCGTGTGTCATAGACTCATAGTTGCCGTTGATTTTGAATTTGTCTAAAACCTGTCCGCCGTTCCATTTTGAAACAAAGCGTTGGTGAAGCGTATAACGAGCCAATCTTTTCAGATCGAGTAATCCGTTTTCACCATTGAGGTTGATATCATCATACGCAATATCGAGCCTTTTTATTTGTAGTTCGCCGTTATCTGCATCGCAGAACAACTGCATAAATCCTAGTTTCGAGGACGTTTCATACTGTCGGCAGCCTTGTCCGCTCATTTCAAGCATTACCGATGTCTTTTCACCGTCGGGATCGCTGCGCAAATTGAAATGAATGGAGATACCGTCATACATCAATCGGTCGCGATAACCATAGAAGCCGTAGGTGGTTTGAAATTGCTTAATATCCAATCCCAAATATGCCACCAATTGAGTGGGCTTCCATTGTCGAGTGGTTGCCGCAAACCAGTCGATAATTACGCAATTATCATTGTTTGAATTTTTGATTTGACACAACTCCTTTCATAATGCGGAATTGAAGCGGTTTTGAATGGTGTTACTGCCCCCCTATTAGCTGACAAAGATTTTATAGATTCCAACCAAGGCAACGTAGCATCCAAGCAAAATGTTCAAAATAGAATAAACAGAGCTATAAAAATAATTCGATTTGAATAAGGGGTGATTTTATAATGTCAATTCCTATTCAAAAGTTTATTGATGAATATGACGAGCTTTATAAAACATTAATTTCACAAAACCAGATTTCTATGGCAATAAATATTAGTGAGCATTATAGAAAGGTGCTATTGTTGTCATGCGCCAGCTATTATGAAAGCCAGATCACCGACACTATCCAAGAATTTGTTAAGTCAAATTCCGGCGATGCTCGTATTTATTGTTTTTTGAATAATAAAGCTATTAAACGCCAATATCATACTTTTTTTAATTGGGATGACAATAATATATCTCAATTTCTTGGTCTTTTTGGATCGGATTTTAAAGATAAAATAAAATCTGAAATAAAAAAAGATCCCGAGTTAACTCAAAATATTAAAGATTTTCTGGCTGTGGGCAATGAAAGAAATAAAATGGTTCACGAAAATTTTTTGGAATATAAACTTGATAAAACTTTTGAAGAGATTGTAAACTTACATAAAAGTGCTATCAAGTTTATAGAATATATAAAAGAAATTTTCTAGGGCAAATGATTTTTTATTTTTACTAATCAAAGTATAGCTTCAAAATTTTTTATATAATTTCCCTGTAATGTCCACAAAAATTTTGAGAAAATGTTAAAATCTGTATAAAACAGAAAATGGGTATACAAAAAAAGCTTTGTTACGCGGCATTACATTTTCCTCAATTTGAGTGAGAGTGACTTTTGAAAGTTTGCGAACCTACTCTATAAAACACTTTACTAAACTTTCGAGTGGCTTGGAGTACCAAACCCCGAAATAACAATTGATCTCCGCTCATGGGAGCAGGCATAAACATTTTAGTAAATTAGGTCTTGAAAAACTGTATCAGATATGATATAATATAGCAAGCAAGATAAATTCGAAAAAGTATTGTTCTATCTTTGATAGCAAATCCCCGATAGCAATTTGATAGCACAAGCCGATATACCCTATGGAATATGGATAATGCAAATCAATCCGTATCAAATCGAGTCAAATCACCAAAGCAAAATCAGTTAAGATTAGTTTTGATTTGGCGAGTGGGAATAATCCCCTAGTCTTGTTGATGATTGTTAAAGTAACAGCTCTGATAATCTTGAACACGTCTTCTGTAAGAGCATTGTGGATAATGCATCCGAGAAAAAAGTCAATATGATGAAGAAATGCTTGCTTTCTTCAGAAGCATCGTTCCAGAAGAAAAACAGAAAAAACGAGAAGAAAACCGCAAAGAAATTCTTCGCGGTTTTATCTCTTTTGGTTATAATATAGTGATCCTTGTATTATGGACGTGAATCGGAAATTTGAATAGCTATTCTTCCCTTTAAATTCCGATGAAGTCACCGCCGAGAACAACATCTCGCTTGTCCGCGCCGAACACGGAATGAAGCAGATTTACAGCGCACCGATGACAGTATGAAAATCATATCTGAGCTTGCCGGGCAGTCGAAGCACATTTAGTATTCAAAGCATTTCTTTTATGTTTCAACTATATAACGCCCTTGTTCATCTCGCGGTCCATTCGAGAAGATACACGGCAGCGCCGTTGTTTTCGGAGAACCGCAGAACCTTCTCGTGCGAGGAGAAGCAAACCACATCTCCGCGCTTTCCGCGTTGTTTTATATAATCATCCGCCGCGCGAAGCTCCTCCAAATCGGCAGCATTGTCGTTGCACATAATCGGCTGTATTTCTGCTATCTTTTCATCACTCCACTATTTAGGATAGAACAAAAAACAATTCAAGTCAATATTTCGTCAAATTGTTCACAAAAATTTTGCTGAACGGTAACGATGTCAATTAAGCGCTTTTTCCGTCAATTAAGTGCTTTCGCTTGACAAATCGCCCGCGATTTGCTATAATTACAAATAATGCTTAAAAAGGAGAGTGCGCAAAATGAAGAAGTTTTTCAGGAGAGCCGCGGCGGTGCTTACGGCGCTTTCGATAATGGCGGCGGTCGTGTTTGATGTGCCGGGGAGTATCGTTGCGGAGGCGGAGGAAACACACACAAATCATAAGGTGTGCGGGGATTTGAACTGCAGTGACAGCAACCACGAGAATATTACCTGGACTGCGTGGACAAGTGATAATTCATTGCCTTCCTCATCGGGTAACTATTATCTTACCAAAGATGTCACCCCAACCTCTTTACCCTCATTTGCCGCCTATTCTGATATTACCCTTTGCTTGAATGGGCATACGGTTAATGCGCCACAATTTGGGACAAAGCAAATATTAAAAATTGTATACACATTTACTCTTTGTGATTGCAAAGGCGGCGGCACATTAACAGGCAGTAGTGCATCGAGCGGTGCGGTTAATGTGGCAAGCGGTAATTTCACTATGTACGGTGGCACGATTTCGGGCAACATGGCAACCAGCAACAGTTCTGGCGGTGGTGCGGTTTATGTGAATGACGGTACATTCACAATGAACGGTGGCACGATTTCGGGCAACACGGCAAGTGCTAACGGTGGCGGTGTGTATGTTCTTAGAGGCAAATTTATAATGAACGGCGGCACGATTTCGAACAATACGGCAGGAAACGAAGGCGGAGGTGTGTATGTTGAAGCAAGTAATCGCTCATATTTCACAATGAATGGCGGCACTATTTCTGGTAATACAGCGGCAAACAATGGTGGAGGTGTGGCGTATAATGGCAATAAAACTAACGATACATTCACAATAAACGGAAAGGTTGATATAAGCGGAAACACCAAAACCGATGACGGTTCTGCAAGTAATGTATTTCTTTGCCTTGACAAAACGATAACCATAGGAAACGGCTTTGACACCACTTCCAAGATAGGTGTTAATACCTCGGCAACGCCCACTTGTTTAGCTCCTGTAGCCGTAACGGGCAAAGCGAGCGATATAAGTGCAAGTTTTAAGCCGGATATAGACGGGCAAAGTATCGTTTATCAGGGCGGCAAGGTTCAGCTTAAGGTCGCGCACACTGCAACAGAAACGGCAGCAAAACCCGCGACCTGCACCGAGAACGGCAACAAGCAGTATTGGTACTGCTCGGGCTGCGACAAATATTTCAGCGATGTAGACTGCAAGACCGAAACAACCTTAGACGCTGTGACCATTAACGCGAGCCACAGCTTCAGCACGTCTTGGACGACAGACGATGACAAACATTGGCACAGTTGCCAAAAATGTACCGAGATTACCGATGAAGCCGACCACACCGGCGGCACGGCAACTTGTGCGGAAAAAGCGGTCTGCGCGATATGCGAGGAAGAGTACGGTGAGTTGAGCGGACACGACTTCACCCACGCTCCCGAAGTTCCCGCAACGGAAACGACCGACGGCACAAAGGAGTATTGGCATTGTGAGGGCTGTAACAAGAATTTCTTAGACGCGGAGGGCGAAACCGAAGCGACGGCGGAAAATCTCACAATCCCGTCAATCGGTCACACGCACACGCTGACCCGCGTCCCCGAAGTCCCCGCAACGGAAACGACCGACGGCACAAAGGAGCATTGGCATTGCGGCGGCTGTAACAAGGATTTCTTGGACGCGGAGGGCAAAACCGAAGCAGCGGCGGAAAACCTCACGATCCCGTCAATCGGTCACACGCACACGCTGACCCACATTCCCGAAGCCCCCGCAACGGAAACGATCGAGGGCACAAAGGAGTATTGGCATTGCGAGGGCTGCGGGAAGAATTTCGCCGATAAAAACGGGGAAACGGAAATAATCGAAAGCGAATTGAAAATAGGCAGGATTGAAAAGGTGATTCAGTCGGGCGAAAACGCTCCGACGGCGACGCTCGCCACGTCCAAGGAAGAGCTTTTCACCGCGGTTTTGACCGATGACGATAAAGCGGCGATTGAAGCCGGCAAGGATATAAAAATCGTTTTGCAGATTGAAATTCAGCCTCAGCCTGCTCCCGAAGATAAGGCGGCGGTTGAAGAAGCTCTCGGCGATTTGACAAAATATAATCTGGGGCAATATCTGGACGTAAATCTGTTTAAGGTAATTAACGGTGAGAGAAACGCAATCACCGAAACAAAGGCAACGCTTACAATAACGTTCGAGATCCCAGCGGCGCTTCGCGGCAGCAGAAGAACGTACTCGCTGATCCGCGTTCACGACGGTACAACAACGGTTCTGAACGATACGGACAGCGACCCGAACACCATAACGATTGAAACTGACAAATTCTCGACTTACGCGCTTGTGTACAGCGAGAAAGCGGCTTCCGCGTCCGACGGCTCAAGCAGTGGCAGCGACGGCGGAAACGCTTATCACGGGAGCAGCGACTCTTCCGACAATAAAACCATATCGCAGGATAATACAAACTCCTCTGCAAACAGCGGCAACAATCCTCATACCGGCAGCGAGCTTTCGCTTGCTCCGTTGGCATCGGCAATTGCGGTTGTTGTTATGGCAACAGCAGTTAAACGCAGAAAGAAATAATTTCATCCCGAGCGGTTCTCAACCGTTCGGGATTTTTGTCTTGCCGACAGCTTTTACAAAACCGCTTTAAAATGCGGAAAACAAACGTTTTCGGACAATGCCGCAGCGGCGTTCGTTAAAGTGCACATTTTTTCTCGAGTAATTTGTTGATTTGCACAACATACACAATCTTGACAAATTCTACCAAATATGGTACACTAAGATTAGTATAAGCGGAATTGGCCGCTAGATATATTACTGAGGAGGTTTTTATGGAAACAAAATACAAAAACAGATTTGCCGCCGTCTTTTTGGCGCTGGCGATGCTGCTGATGTCGGTGTCGTTCGGGGCGTTTGCGAGCGCGGAAGAAACGGCGGGGTCTGGTGCTGACGGTGTTTATGTTTTTGAGTCCAAAGACTTGACTGCATTTGCCGCCGGTGACAAAAACGACGGCGATACCGAACAAGCGGGTACAAATGGCCACTTTAATCTGTATTATTCCGCTAAGTCCAAAGTTGACAGCAGTGACAAAACGTTTGATGACGGCTATTCGAGCGGTCAGAGAGTAAACTTTGGCGGCAGAGCTGACGTTTCCGGTCTTAAGAACGTTATATCTTTTAAGACCGGCGGTGCAGCAACAGTAAAGATTTGGTTTGCAGAGGGCGGCGAAGACAATCGTCAAATGGTCATTTATAAGGCCGACGGAACGGAAGCTGCTGTTACAAGTGGTACATATGCAAAGAATGCAGTATATGTTGAAACGCTGAAGCTTACCGAGGCGGGTACATACTTTCTCGGCGGCAAAGAGAATAACAACTATATTTTCAAAGTTGAGGTTTCTGAAGAAGTAGCTGTTTCAAAAGAATATATTCTTGACGTTGGTGCTGACATGGAAAAAGATGAAACGGGCACAATGTCAGATATGAAAGTAGGCACGGACGGCTATTTCATATTGCACCCGGGTTCTACAAAAATAAATGAAAATAGCAAAACATTTGATGACGGCTATACTGGAACAAAAAGATTGAATTTCGGCGGCAAAATGAATCCGGCATCTCCCGAAAGCAATTCTCTTGAGTTTACTACAACTGCCGATAATGCTGCCCTTAAAGTTTGGTGGATTAAAAACAAGGCAGACCGTCAAATTATGGTAGTTGACGGCGAGGGTGCCACTGTTTTCACCTCAGAAGAAGACGGTGATGCGAACTCATTACATATTACTTCCATTAAATTAGGAAATGCCGGGAAATATTATCTGGGAAATTCCGTCGGCGGAAACTATTTCTTTAAAGTTTCCGTTACCGATGGCGCCGCAGGTCCCGTTGAGCGCGGCGACTGGGACGATGTTGCTCTCCCCGAAATCACCGAAGCAACGCAGGTAAACGGTAACATTGATGTGACCGTTTCTGCGGAGGTAGGCAACGACGGCGGCGATAAGGTCGTTGTTGATATGGTTGACGAGAGCGGCACAACAGTAGCGACCAAGCAGTCTTTAAAAGAAGTGAGCGAACACACTCTCACATTCACCCCCAAATCCTCCGGCGAGTACACGTTCAAAGCAACCCTCTCACGCGACGGCGAGGAAGACAAAGTTTCCGGCGAAAACATGACTTGCAGCTTTGTTCTCCCTCTCGGCAAGCCCACAATCGCTTCCGCGACCAGCACGGGCGGCGGCAAGATGTCGCTTGCATGGACGGCGGTAGACGAGGCTACGGGTTACAACATTTACTGCGACGGTACGAAAGTCGGCACTACCTCCGAAACCACTTATGATGTTTCCGGGCTTACCGTAGGCACGAAGTATTCTTTCACCGTAGAAGCAGTGCGCGGCGATGATGTGGGGGCGAAATCCGATGCCAAAGAGGCTACGGCTACCGCGGATGAGCAGAGAGTATGGGCTACAACTTTCTACGGTCCGTCCGCAAGCTCAGCATCTAAGAACTATGTTAAGGGCAACCTTAACGAGGACGGTAATGTAACCGTTTGCTCCACGGGTGGCGGGGGTAAGATTCAGCCGAACAACGCGGATGGCCTTACGTTCTATTACACCGCTATTCCCGATGATCTTAACTTCACGCTCCGCGCGAATGTTCATATTGATTCGTGGACACTTTCAAACGCTCAGGAGGGCTTTGGTATATTGGCTTTGGACAGCGTTCCCGAAAAACTCGGAGAGGGAACCTTCTGGACAAACCAGTATATGCTCGTGGCTTCCAAGATGGAGTACAATTGGGATGAAGAAAACAACAAAGTAAGCTACGACGGCATTGGCACCAAGTATTCTATGAAGCTCGGAATCGGTGTAAATACAAAGCTCGGAATCACCCCCGAACTTATGCCTAAGGTTCTGGCAGCCGATACCGCTACTATTAAGGCGGTAGCTCCCGGAACCCAGTATCCGCTGGATTTCTCCGCTGTTGGCAAAACTAACGGAACTTACAACATAGTCGGCAATTCAACCGCCGCAGTTGAAGGAACTATCGCCGAGCTTACCGACTTCATTTTTGAGATTCAGAGAAATAACACGGGTTACTTCCTGACCTATTACGCTCAGGACGGCGAAACTGTTATCGGCAGACAGAAGTTTTACGACCCCAAGGCGCTCAGCCTGCTTGATACAAACAATGTTTATGTCGGCTTCTTCGCTTCCAGAAACGCAGAGGCGACATTCTCCAACGTTGTTCTGAATACTATCGATTCAAAAAATGACGCGCCTGCTGAGGAGAAACCCGTTACAATAGTTACCCCCGTTTTGAGCGTTACTTCCGCGACTGTTTCCAACAGTCCTGATTATATGCTTATGATGAACGCGAATGTTGCAGGTTCGGCGGTGGTTTCTGTAAACGGCGCTCAAATAGCGACTATCAATATGGCTGCGACCGAGCAGGTCAGCAAGCCCCTCACTCTTACAACCGGCAAAAATGCAGTAAAGGTCGTATTTACGATTGATTCCAATCAGAATCTCGGTGAGGGAGTGGAACTGGCAAACACCGATGTTATCACGAAGGATTTCAACGTTATTTACGACAATTATTATGCAGAGCAAAAGAATCTTTATGTTGCTCCCAACGGCAAATCCACCGGCAACGGCGGCCCCGAATATCCTCTTGATATTTTCACGGCGGTAAGCGTTGTACAGCCCGGTCAGACAATTGTGCTTATGGAGGGTACATACAACATCGACACAACTCTGCGTATTGAGCGCGGCATTGACGGCACTGCCGACAAGCCTATCAGAATGATTGCAGACCCCGAGGCAACAACCCGCCCTGTATTCGACTTCGGTTCGGTTGGCGGCGGAATTCGCCATGGCGGCAACTACTGGTATTTCAGCGGCTTTGATGTTACGAAGTCCGCAAACGGCAGCACGGGTTTCCGTGTGTGCGGAAATCACAACACTGTTGACCGAGTAAATCTCTATGGAAATGGCAATACCGGTTTGCAGATAAGCGCGTTCAGAGATAGCAGCGATCCAAGAGAGCTGTGGCCGGAGTACAACCTTATCCTCAACTGCACGTCCTTTAACAACGCCGACGCAGGCTACGAGGACGCAGACGGCTTTGCAGCAAAGTTGACTATTGGCGAGGGCAATGTTTTCGACGGCTGCGCATCTTACAACAATGCCGACGACGGTTGGGATTTGTTCGCGAAGGTGTCTTCGGGTTCTATCGGCGCGGTAACAATCAAAAACTGTATTGCATATAATAACGGTTATTTGCTTGACGGTACTAACGCAGGTAACGGTAACGGCTTCAAGCTGGGCGGCGACAACCTCCCCGGCGGCCATAAGATTATCAATTCCTTTGCGTTCAACAATAAAGCAGACGGCATCACATCCAATTCCTGCCCGGACGTACAGGTAACAGGTTGCTCATCGTTCAACAACGGAAAGTACAACATTAACCTGTACACCAATAACGCAGGCACTAAGACGGCGTTCAAACTTGAAAATTGCGTATCGTTTAAGACTGACGAAGGCATTACATCCAGTGACAATTCGGATCGTGTAAAAACAAATTCCAACGACAGCTCCGACTATAATAGCGAAACAAACTATCTGTGGGACAAAACCGGTAAAAAGAGCGTAAACAATAAAGGCGTGGAAATCACCGCGGATATGTTTGAGTCATTAGTATTCAGCGGGCTTGTGAGGAGAACGGATGGCACTATCGACCTTAAGGGCTTTATGAAGCTGAACGACAAGGCTCCCGCTAATACAGGCGCCGATTTAGACAAGGAGGGCGGTTCTACCCCCTCCGAGGACATCGGCACAATCACTCCCGACGAGAACCTTCCCGCGCCTAAGCCCGGTTCCTCAAGCTCTTCGAGTTCTTCGAGTTCTTCGAGCTCTTCCGACGGCGATACGTCTATCAAGTTCGTGGACGATAATACGGATATTAGAGTGACCGCTCCGGCGGGCGCGTTTGACAACGATATCAAGTTCAATGTCAAGCCCATTGTTGAGGAAACCAACGACCATACATTCACGTATGACCTTTCGTTTACTGACAAGAACGGCAACAAGGTTCAGCCCAAGGTTGCTGTTACCGTAAGAATTCCCGTTCCGACGACTCTCGTTGGCAAGACGATTTACGTATACCACGTTGAAAACAACGGCAGTTATACCGAAATCCCCTCCAAGGTTGAAAACGGAATGGTGGTATTCACAGCTTCGAGATTCAGCAAGTACATTATTACAAGCGAAAGGATCAGCGATTCTAACCCCTATACAGGCGTAACTTCCCGCGGAGGACTTCTGTTCACGCTTGCGGGTCTGGCGGCAGTTTGCACTTTCAAGCGCAAGCGCAGATAATAACAATTACACCTCGACTTTCATACGAAGGCCGGGGTGTTTTTCTAAGCCTCAGCAAAAAACTATCCGCGCGAGCCCTCAAGGCTTTGACCCGCGGAAAACATCCATTCTTTTGCATCTCACCCGTAAAAATCGCAACTCACAAAAAATCTATTGATTTCCCCGAAAAAATCCCGTATAATAAACACATCAACCAAAACAAAACAGATAGGAGAAATCAAAATGGGATTTGTAATGTTAGCGGTCTTCACGATCGCGGAGATTTTGCTCACGGTGCTCAGCCGCACCAGATTCAGAAGCATCTGGCACAAAAACAGAATGATTTTCACGGCGGGGGAGTTCGCGCTGCTGATGCTCGTGATCTTCCTGCCCATGGGTCAGCCGTGGCGCTTTACGGGCTGCGCTGTTGTCCTCGGAATTCGCCTTGTGATTTCCGTGATAGTATTTCTGGTTAAACACAAGCGCGGGTTCAAAGAAAAGACAAACGGCAAGCTCATCGCGAGAACGATTTTCAGCGTTATTTTGATCGGCTCCGCGCTGTTTCCCGCGTATATTTTCTCGGGATATCACGGTCTGAAAACCACAGGCTCTTATAAGGTAAAGGAAACCGAAGCGATACTTATTGACAAATCGCGCCTCGAGCCGCTCGAGAACGACGGCTCCAACCGCGAGATTCCGATTCACTTCTATTACCCCGACGGCGACGTGCAAAATTGCCCGCTCGTGCTGTTCGCGCACGGCTCGTTCGGTTATTATCAGAGCAATTCTTCGCTGTATATGGAGCTTGCAAGCAACGGCTATGTCGTAGCGAGCATAGACCACCCGTATTACGCGTTCTTTACTAAAGACACAAGCGGCAAGACGATCATCGTGGATTTCGATTTCGTGCAGACCGCCGCGAAAATGCAGGGCAGCGAAGACGTTTTCTCGCCCGAAGAGGAGTTTGCGATCTGCAATGAATGGATGAAGATCCGCACGGCTGATGAGAATTTCGTCCTCGATACGCTTAAAGCCGCAAAGACCTCCGGCTCGCTTGACGACGCTTGGTATACAAAATCCGATAAAATCAACGCGGAAATCCTTAAAGTCCTCGCAATGACCGACACGGAAAACATCGGCGTTACGGGGCACTCGATAGGCGGAGCGGCGGCGGTTCAGCTTGGGCGCGACCGCGACGACATCAAGGCGGTTGTCGACATCGACGGCACAATGCTCGGCGAGAGAATTGCCCTCAAAGGCGGCGAATTCGAGCTCAATCCCACGCCGTACCCCGTGCCCGTTCTCTCGCTCGACAACGCCGCGACCCACTGGCCGTCCTACGCGGGCGTAAACGGCAAGCCCTACGTAAACGCGTATATGCTCGACAACGCCCTCGACGCGAGAGAAGCGCACTTCGACGGCACGGAGCACATGGACTTCACCGATCTCCCGCTCTTCGCGCCGCCGCTTGCGAAAATGCTCGGCAAGGGCGACGTAAATTCCTCTGAGTTTATTCCCGAGCTCAACAGCATTATCCTCAATTTCTTCGATTATTATCTGAAAGGAGAAGGCACGCCGACCATACCGTCCTGGAACGGGCAAACCCCGTAAATTCCTTGTAATTAAAGAGCCTGTTCGCTCTTAGCGAACAGGCTTTCGGGGATTTTTAATTTTGTTTTCCCCGCCGAAGACGGGAAATGATAGGATAGTATAGTCGGAAAATAATTCAAATGGACATAAAAATCACCGAGATCGAAAAGGACAAAAAGGAACGGCTTGAGATCTACTGCCACCAAATAACCAACGAGATAACCGAAATCGTCCGCTTTGTGAAATCAAGGCAGGGACAGCTTACGGGCGTTATTGAGGGCACGCAGTACGAGGTACCTATTTCCGACGTATTTTATATCGAGGGCGTGGATAACCGCGTGTTTATTTACTGTGAGGAGCAGGTCTACGAAACGCGGCAAAAGCTCTACGAGCTTGAAGAAGCGTTAAAGGAAAAGCACTTTCTGCGCGTGTCGAAATCCGTGCTTTTAAATCTCATTAAAATAGAATCGATAAAGCCCTCGCTTAACAGCCGATTTGTCGCCGTGCTGCAAAACGGAGAGCAGGTCATCGTTTCAAGAAAGTACGTTCCCGAGCTGAAAAAGGCTTTGAAAGGAGAAAGCATATGAGCTTCAAGGAAATAGTTTACAAATCGATAACGATTTATTTTATTCTGGTTACGTGCATTACGGCGGGCATCGCGGTAATCGGCACGTTTTTAGACCCAGATATGCGCTTCGGATACAGCGCCTTCTTCTCGCCGTTTCTTTTCGCGGCGCTGGGAATTATCCCGAACCTGCTGATGTACTCCAAAAACGAGCTAACAAACAAGCAGATCATTCTCCGCAAAATACTCCAGCTTCTGGTTATAGAAGCCGAGGTAGTCGCCGTTGCCGTGCTAAGCCCGATGATCCCCACCGAGCGCCCCGAGATAATAATCGGTCTGGCAGTCTGCGTTTTCGTGATTTTTATCCTCGTCAATTTCATCACGATCTTGAGCAGCTATTTCTCCGCAAAGCAGCTTACGAAAGAGCTTGCGGAGTTTCGGAGGAATGTGGAATAAAGCCTTAAAAAGTCGGCGCGGAGCGTACAAAAAATCACTCTCCCTCAAACCGCGCCCGCAGCTTCTCCAGCGCCCGCTTCTCGATCCTCGAGATATACGACCTCGAGATCCCGAGCTCCTTAGCGATCTCCCTTTGAGTAAGCGGCTTGCAGACGCTGCCGTCCAGGTCGGGGATTCCGTAGCGCTTGCAGATTATCCCGCGCTCGCGGTCGGTGAGCTCCTCGCGGATAAAGCGGTAGAGCTTCTCGGAGTAGATCTTCAGCTCCACGTCGCTCTCAACATTCACGCCGCTGCTGAAAATATCCGCGAGCGTCAACGCGTTCCCCTCGCCGTCGCTTTCAATCGGGTCATTTATGTAAACCTCGGTGAGCTGATGCTTTATCTTGCGGAAATGCATTTTTATCTGGTTATCAATGCACTTTGAGGCATACGTGCTGAATTGATTTCCCTTGCGGAAATCAAAAGTTTCCACCGCCCGGATAAGCCCGATAGTTCCGATAGAAACAAGGTCGTCCGGGTCGCGAGCCTCGGGATAGTTTTTGTTGACGATATACGCCACGAGCCGCAGATTGTGGACTATCAGTTTCTCGCGAGCCGCCTCGTCACCCTGGGCGACCGCCCGCACGCACTCTGCCTCCTCCTTGGGCGACAGCTGCTTCGGGAACATATTTTTCCCCTCGAAATGCAGCCCGAAAAACAGCAGATTTTCCAGCGCCAGCTTAAGCAATAAAATACCCATATTTCCTCCGTTTGTTTTTATAAAATCGACATAATTCTTCGGTATTTTATTGTATTCGACAGGGCTTGTTAATTAGAAGTAAGAGATAAGAAAAGGACAAGAACCGATTTTGGTTCTTGTCCCCTTTTTATGTTTTTGTATTTGGCAATTACTTTCTCTTCTTTGTTGCGATGAGAAGTGCGGCAGAAATCAGCGCTGCGGGAAGCGCGGCTGTGCCTGCAACTCCGGTGGGGGGATTGTTTGTAGTTGTTGGAGCGGTTGAAGATGTGCCGCTCGAAGAAGAGCTGCTTGAGGACGAGCTGCTCGAAGAACTATCGGAGTTGCTTGAAGAGGAGCTGCTCGAAGAGCCGTCGGAGCTCGTTGCAATTTCTGTATCGGTCAAGGCGTATACGCTAAAGTGGCTCGCCTTAAACACAACATACTTCACGTCGCCGATAGTTTCGGTGTTAGCCTCAACCTTTTCTGCCTTGCCCTCGTCGTTTACGTGGTAAACGAAAATCGGGTCGCTGTTCTTCAAGCTTTCGGGCACGGGAATTTTGATCGTTACCTCTGTGCCTGCCGCAGGCTGAACCTTATTGCCGCTCTCGTTTTTAAAGCTAATATCAACCGCAAAGGAGTTGTTGCTGCCGGCGAACGTATCATGCGATACGTGCAGGGAAACGTCCTCGTTAAAAGCTCCCGCGGGTGCGGTTGCCTTTATGGCTTTCATTGTTTCAATATCTTCGTTGCTGGTTGTGATGTTCTTCTTAACGCCGGGCGTGAAATCCTTTGAGCCGTCGTCGTTTGTGATAACTTCCGGCAACTGTTTAATGTTGCTGACGGACGTGGTTGTGGTGCCGTCGGAGCACTTGATTACCGCATTATTAAGCGCTTCATTTTCAAAAGAATCCAATTCAATATTATTCCAATCCGCAATCGTTCCTGCGAAATTTACAGTAGTGAGCGCGTTACAAAAATGAAATGTCTGACTGCCGATTTCTGTAATGCTTGCCGGAAGCGTTACGGTTTCAAGCGCCTTACACGAACCAAAAATTCCCCAAATCTCGGTCACGCCTTCCGGTATTTCTGCCGAAACAAGATTGTTGCAAAAACTAAAAGCATAGGAACCTATTGTTGTAACGCTTTCTGGCAGTGTAATCTTGGTGAGGTTTTCGGCGTACTCAAACGCATAATGCTCGATAGTTTCGATGCCGGCGGGAACGGTGTATTCCGTTGCCGCGTTCGCGCTGGGATAAGCAGTCAAGGTCTTGTTGTCCTTTGTAAACAGCACGCCGTCAATCGCTATGTAATTTTCATTAGCCTCCGCAACTGTAAATTCTGTTACTCCCGAATCTGCTGCTATTCCGCCGTACACATAAGTTACGGACGCGGGAATATGCAACGCCGTCAAATTGTCACATTTCCAAAATGCACCATCTGAAATCTCCTCTACAGTATCGGGGATTGTAACAGAACCTATTTGGCTTCCGGCAAAACTGAACATACCAACAGTTTCAACACCGGAAGGAATCTCATAGCTTGTCGCGGACATTTTGGGCGCGAACTTTATAAGCTCGGTCATATCCTTGGTGAAAAGAACATTGTCCACGGCAGTATATTCCGTGTTATCCGGGTCAACCGTAATGCTCTCCAAACCGCCGCCGTTATGAGCATAAGTATTAGAATTTATAGATGTGACAGACTTGGGGATAGAAATAGATGTTATATTCTGGCACATGGTCAAAAGGTTGCCGTCCATTTCCGTAACGGTTTTGCCGTTAAATTCCTCCGGAATAACAATATCGCCTTTCGGATATGCTCTGTCCGGATAGGTTGCCTTTAACGTGTCCGCGTCGTTTTCGGCGGCTACAAAAAGCAGCCCCGTTGCCTCGTCGAGCTCGCCGTCGCTTACGCTGAAGCCATCTGCGAAAGCAGTTGCCGTAACCGACCCGACAAGCATTACAGCCGCCGCGATTGTCGCGGCAATTTTCTTGAACTTCATAAAAATCCTCCTATAAATTAAAAAGTGCGCAGCCGAAGCTGCGCACCGAAAAATGCAAAGCTCCGA
>CAYSHU010000018.1:0-18577 GCA_964430965.1 uncultured Ruminococcus sp.
CTTTTTGTTGGATTTTTGTCTTTCCCCCTCCTCCCGAAGGGGTGTTCCCTCGCACCCCACGACGCCGTATAACGACCAGACATATCGGAAGTCGAGTTCATCGATGATAACTTGCCTATCCGGCTTAAGCCAAAACGACTTTAAATATGATTTTTCCGTATGCAGTAAAGCTGAGTTCCTGCTCTTGCAAAATTCTTGAAAAAAATTCACTTTACCCCCTTTATTTTTTCGGGAAAGTGTGCTATAATGATTATATACGTATGTAAAAACCATTTTGGAAGGAAATGAGGTGCGGAAAGTGGCGTTTTGCGACCTGAAGCCTGTTTGCGTCAACGATGAGAACAAGGGCTTCTCCTACATAATCGGAAGCGTTTTCGCGGTGTATGGAATAGGCTCCGAGCCGCCCGCGGTGTATACTTGGGATATGATCAGAAGCGTGGCGGTTTCAAGAAAAGAAATCACGGTGGACGCTTACGGCAAGAAAATCACAATGACCAAAAAAATGTTCGCGGGGGACGACGAGCTGCTTCGCGCTATCGCGATAATCGAGTGCCACCAAAAGGAGCATAGGTTCGCGTATCAGCACGATTTGCGGCTGTTCCCGCTGAAATCGGCGTACAACGAGGTTTCGCCCGGCAAGGAAACCTACGTCGGCGAGGGAATGTTAGACGAGGCTGACACCGCCGCGGCGTTTATTATGCTGCTGAATTACAAGCTCGTCAAAATGCTGTGGATCATCGGAATTCTCATTGCGCTGGGCGTTTTCTGCGCGCTTCACTTTATCTTCGGAGTAACAAGAAGCAACGTGCTGTATTTTATACCGATTGCCGCTGCGTCGGGCGCAATAATCGCGGTGCTGGTTTATCTGGTAACGCAGGCGATTGCGAGGGCAAGGTTTAAGGCTCTGGCGGACGCCGACCACGCCGCGCGGAAAAATATCACGTTTGTAGTAAGCCGAAACGGCTTTGCGGCTTGCGAGAGCTGCGTTTACGAAAGCCGTGATTTAGTTCCGTGGGACGAAATGGATTATTTTATCGAAAGCGATAAGATGTTTATTCTGTACAAAAACAACGCCCCCGCGGCGTTCATTCCAAAGCACGCGTTCGATAAGAAATTAGTCGGCGGAGTGGCGGATATTATCGCGCTTAATCTGGAGCAGCGCTGACGTTTTCCCCGCCATCGGCGTGGAAAACGAATGTATAATGGAGAATGTACAATTAAGGAGCGCCGCCAAGCGGCGCGTATTAAAATAAGTCCGCGAAGCGGACACAACAATTGTCAATTGAACATTATCAATTGTCAATTGTAAAACTGGGAGGGTGAGAGGCTTGGCGGTTGAAATAAAATCCGAAACGGTCGACCATAACGGGCAAAGCGTGACGCTTATTTCGGTAAAGAACGGTGGCGGAATTATCGGCACTTGTATGGCGGGGCATCTCGATTTTACGGGAAGCGCATCGAACAAAACGCGTGTGTTCTATATCGGCAGCGACCCTATCATCGATTTGGTGTGCCCCGGTCACGGAAGCAAGCAAAGCGACAAGCTCGTGTCGTTCGCGCCCGGATTTCAGGGCTACGACCAGAAAATAAACGGCGCGCTTACAAACAGCTTCAATCGCCTGAATGAGGGCGAAACGCTGGCTTCGGGGCTTCGCGATGTTATGGGCTTGCTGGAGGACGGCGTTTACGCCGTGTATTATTCGGATTATTACCCCACGGACGGCAGCGGGCAGTTCTTCTGGGGTGCTTATAACATCTCGCACGAGGTCCGCGGGACGGCGGAGCAAAACCGCGTTATCGGCGGCAAGCTCTACAAGCCGTGCTTCTTGCTCCCGACTCAGCCTATGGATTATTACGCTGCGCGTATCAAGGTCGGCACGGACGAGCAGGTGAAGCTCCGAAAAGCGCAGGGGATCGTCTACCACGTTTCGGGATTGTTCTCGGCGCTGCTGAAGGGTCATCACGGCGCGCTTTCGTGCGTTGAAAAGAATATCCCGTTTAAATGCGCGGTTATCGAGAAAATCTTCGAGCCGTATATCGAGCAGGAATACGAAACAATAACAGCCTCCGCGGAGGCTCCCGCCGAGGAGGTAACGGAGGTCACCGAAACCACCGAAACCGCCGAGGGCGAAGAAACGGCGGTTGCAGAAACCGTCACTCGGACCATAGTAAAACCCAAGTCGGTAAACGGCATTACAGGCTTCAGAAGCCCGTCGGTGAAGCTGCCGCTGGAGGCGTTCCCGAAGGATATGCTGCGGCTGATTATCGAGGGCAGACCCGAATATAAGCCCGATCATTTTTCGATAATGTCCGCGAAGCTCCAGACAATGCGGCGCAAATCCATTAACAACAACGCGCTGCCGTATATTATTCTTGAAAAAGCCGAGCAAATGCCTGACTGCGAAATGGTGGAAAGTGCGTTCGCGATAGACGGCATCACCGACGAGCAGCTTAACTGCCTGCTGCGCGGGGACGTTGAGTGCAACGGCGAGGTTATCATCAACCCGAATTTCTATTCAAGCATAATCACGGCGTGCAGCTATTTGCAGTTTAAGGACACAAAGCGCTTTGTGGATTTCGCGATTGCCATTATGGAAAACCCGGAGCTTTCGGCGGCGCACGAATACGCGGCGAGAAGAGTTATGACGCTTAACGACAACAAAAAGGTGCTCGAATTCTTCAAAAACGCCGTGCACACGCAGGAGTCGAAGTACGACAAAATAATCCCGATAGCCGAAACGTTTGTCAAGCGTTACGGAAATTAACAGAATTTTTCACCGTACAGCGCCTCGGCGTTGTACGGTTATCGTTATAGTGCAGTTAATGGAGGGCGTTATGAGAATTTCATCAAGGATCCTCGCGGCGGTTTTGTCGGCGGCGGTCGCCGTTTCGACGCTTGCGGGGTGCAGTAAAAAGGAAGGCGAGCCGAGCTCCTCGGAGAATACGAGCGGCACAAGCTCCCAAACGACCTCGGGCGGTTCAAATAACACAAGCAGCCCGAACGGCACGGGCGGAAACGGTTCTCCCGTTTTCGCGACGGGCGAGGGGCTTTCTATGACAGGCAGCGGCTATGAGGGCGAGCCGGGCACGGGCGACTTCAACTACGGCGAGGCGCTGCAAAAATCGCTGCTGTTTTACGAGCTCCAGCGCAGCGGCGATCTTGACGAAAGCACGCTCCGCACGAACTGGCGCGGCGACAGCGGTATGAGCGACGGCTCCGATGTCGGGCTTGATTTAACGGGCGGATTGTACGACGCGGGCGACAACGTGAAGTTCAACCTGCCTATGGGCTACACCTCCACAATGCTCGCGTGGAGCGTTTATGAGGACAAGGACGCGTATGAGAAAAGCGGTCAGCTTGAATACGCCTACGGCAATATTAAGTGGATTTGCGATTATCTGATAAAGTGCCACCCCGAGCCGAATGTGTTCTACTATCAGGTAGGCGACGGCAACGCCGACCACTCGTGGTGGGGAGCGGCGGAGGTAATGCAGATGAACCGCCCGTCGTTTAAGGTGGACGAAAGCGCGCCGGGCTCGGCGGTTGTCGCGCAGGCCGCGGCGGCGCTTGCCTCCTGCGCGGTGGTTTTTAAGGACGAGGACGCGGCGTATGCGAAGGAGTGCCTTACCCACGCCGAGCAGCTTTTCGACTTCGCCGAGCGCACGAAAAGCGACGCGGGCTACACCGCCGCGAACGGGTTTTATAATTCCTGGAGCGGCTGGAACGACGAGCTTGCCTGGGCGGCGGCTTGGCTGCATATCGCGACGGGCGAGAGCTCGTGGCTCGACAAGGCGAAAAGCTACGCCGAGCAATGCGAGATAGACCCGCACTGGACGCTCTGCTGGGACGACAAGGCAATGGGGGCGCTCTGCCTTATCTCGAGCATAACGGGCGAACCCGCCCCGCGGCTTGAGGAGAGCCTTGACTGGTGGGCAGGGATCGGCGGCGATTCCATTACATATTCCCCGAAGGGGCTTGCGTGGCTTGACAGCTGGGGAAGTCTGCGTTACGCGACAACCGCGGGCTCGCTTGCGATGTCCTACGTTGAAAGCGGCGCGTGTCCGTCCGACAAGGTCGCGAAATATATGGAGTTTTTCGAGAGCCAGATGAACTACGCTCTCGGAAGCAGCGGCAGAAGCTACGTCGTGGGCTTCGGCGAGAACCCGCCCGAGCACCCGCATCACCGCACCGCGCAGGGCTCCTGGGCGGATAATATGAACGAGCCGGGCAATCACCGCCATGTGCTGTTCGGCGCTCTCGTCGGAGGACCCGACGCCTCGGACAGCTACACCGACAGCGTTTCGGATTATAATAAAAACGAAGTCGCGTGCGATTACAACGCGGGATTTACGTGCGGCTTGGCTAAAATGTACAAAAAATACGGCGGGCAGACGCTGAAGGACTTCGGCGCGGTTGAGCCCGTCGGCGAGGAGATGTTCGCCGAGATAAAGATAAATGCCTCGGGCGACGGCTTCACGGAAATCAAGGCTATGGTTTACAACAAGTCAAGCTGGCCCGCGAGAATGGGCTCGGATTTGGAGCTGCGCTATTTCCTCGACCTCTCCGAGCTTGCCGACCCCGCACTGGTTTCGATAAACCTCAACTTCAACGACGGCGCGAAATTCGCGGGAATGTACGAATGGGACGCGGAAAAGAGCCTCTATTTCGTTTCGATTGATTTTTCCGACAGTAAAATCTATCCGGGCGGGCAGAGCGCCTTTAAAAAGGAAGTGCAGTTCCGAATGACCGCGCCGGGCTGGAACCCGAACAACGACCCGTCCTTCGCGGAGCTTGTCGGGACAAACGGCTCGGATTTAGTCCGCGCGGAGCACGTCGGGCTTTATGAGAACGGCAGGCTCGTTTTCGGCTCGGAGCCGGGCGACGACGCGGGAACCCCCGCGAATTCGACCTCAACTCCCACCACGCCAAGCAATAATTCTCAGCCGACGACCCCGACAAATCCCACGACACCCACAAATCCGACTACTCCTACAAATCCAACTAATCCCACAACGCCGACTGAACCGACAACTCCCACAAATCCGACAAATCCGTCGGCGCAGAATAACGGGCTCAGCGTTACGCTGAATCAGCAGCAGTCCGGCGGCAGCTCGTCGTCTATCCCCGTGAACCTCGATATTGTCAACAACACGGGCTCAAGCATCGATCTGTCAAGCCTTGAGGTGGATTATTTCTTCACGGCGGACGGCAAGAGCGATTTGGTTTGCGAGTGCTATCACGCGGCGGTGAACGGCAGCAGCTACAACGCGGTGACAAGCGATGTTCAAGGCTCGTTCTCCTCGGCGAGCGGCAGCAACACCGACACGAAGTGCGCCGTGACGTTCACGGGCGGCACGTGGGGCAGCGGCGACACGCTGACGCTCCAGCTTTCGATACACCCGTCCGACTGGTCGAACTTCGACTTAGGAAACGACTGGTCGGCAGGAAACGCAGACCATATAGTGATTTCCAAGAACGGCAGCGTTTTGTTTGGTACAAAACCATAATGCATTTACAATTCCGATATTCATTTTCCCCCGCCTATGGCGGGGGAAAATGAATATTATTACAAAATCGCCAAGTTTGTCAAGCCTAACTTGTGCAAATCACACAAAAATTAGCAGAAACTAACTAAAAAGCAAAAATCCCCTTGACAGATTTCCAAAATCGTCATATAATATATATGGAGTTAGAACCGACTAACACGAAACGAAATGGGGGAGTTATATGATGCCGCTAACACTTGCGGATTCGGGCGAGGAGCTTATTATCAGGAAAATCGGAGGAAGCGGCGAAACGCGGCGCTTTCTCGAGGGGCTGGGCTTCGTCGTCGGCGGAAATATCACGGTCGTTTCGGAAAACGGCGGGAATGTTATTGTTAAGGTCAAGGAATCGCGCGTGGCTGTTTCAAAGGAAATGGCAATGCGTGTGATGGTGTGATAGTTGTTAGCAGCCGTTTTTTGGCGGCGCGTACCAACTCAAAGCAACACACCCAGCGAAGTGTGAAATTTCAAAAAGTGTCAAGATTTTCGAAGAAAATCTTGACCGGTTCCCTCAGCGCTGCAGAGTGGAGCGAAGCGGAACGGAGCAGCGGTGAGGGAATTTTGAAATTTAAATTTAAATAAATATGCGTCAGAGTTCGGGGGAGCTGTCAAAGGCGTGTAACGATACGCATCAGCAAACCCAGCGAATTTTAAATTTAGATCAGGAGGAAATATGGCTACATTACGAGATGTTAAGATAGGCGAAACGGTCACGGTCAAGAAGCTCACGGGCGAGGGCGCGGTAAAGCGCCGCATAATGGATATGGGAATCACAAAGGGCACGGAGGTTACGGTGCGTAAGGTGGCGCCGCTCGGCGACCCGATCGAGGTCACGGTGCGCGGCTATGAGCTCTCGCTCCGCAAAGAGGACGCGGGAATGATCGAGGTCTGACAGGCCTCGGACTTGCATATAATCAGAATAACCGCGGCGTTTTTCCGCCGAAGGCAGGGAAGCGCCGAAAAAAATCCTTTCGAGTTAGCCTAATATAACTCAAAAATAATATCACGGAGGAACAACAGAATGGAGATAAGAATAGCCCTTGCGGGCAACCCGAACGCTGGCAAGACGACGCTGTTCAACGCGCTGACGGGCTCAAATCAGTTCGTCGGCAACTGGCCCGGCGTTACGGTGGAGAAGAAGGAGGGCAAGCTGAAGGGCGAGAAGGACGTTATCGTTACCGACCTGCCCGGCATTTACTCGCTCTCGCCGTACACGCTGGAGGAGGTCGTCGCGAGAAATTACCTTATCAACGAGCGCCCCGACGCGATTCTGAACATCATCGACGGCACAAATCTCGAGCGCAATCTGTATCTGTCAACACAGCTCGCGGAGCTCGGAATTCCGATGGTTGTCGCGATAAATATGATGGACGTTGTAAAGAAAAACGGCGACACGATAAACTTTGAGCAGCTTGCGAAGCGCCTTGGCTGCGAGGTCTGCGAGATATCCGCGCTTAAGGGCACGGGAATTTCCGAGGCGGCTGAAAGAGCCGTCGCGGCGGCAAAGGCGAAGAAGCCGATGAAGCCGCAGCACGCGTTCTGCGGGTGCGTGGAGCACGCCCTCGCGCATATCGAGGAGGCGTTCCTGCACGAGCTCCCCGACGAGCAGCAGCGCTGGTACGCCGTTAAGATATTCGAGCGCGACGAAAAGGTGCTCGAAATGCTTAAAATCCCCGAGGACACCCTCTCGCATATGGAAAAGGACATCGCCGAGTGCGAGGAGGAAATGGACGACGACGCGGAGAGCATTATCACGAACGAGCGGTATATTTACATAGCGCAGGTGATCAAGGAGTGCTACAAGAAAAAGCACAAGGGCGCGCTTTCCGTTTCGGATAAAATCGACAGGGTAGTCACGAACCGTTTCCTAGCGCTGCCGATCTTCGCGCTGGTTATGGTGCTTGTGTATTTCATTTCCGTGACTACCGTCGGCACATTCGTCACCGACTGGACGAACAACGGCTTGTTCGGCGACGGCTGGCACTTGTTCGGAAACGGCTCGGCGGCTTATGAGCAGGCGCAGGACAACTTCGCCGAGGAGCACATTTTTACCGATGAGGTTAAGGCGACAGTCGAAAGCGCCGTTGAAGCCGATGTGATCGGCGCGGAGGACGTTCTCGGCGCAATTGAGGGCGGCTCGTTCGGGGATTTCGACGAGGCTTACGGCTCTTACGGCGACGAGCTCGCCGAGCAGGGCTTCGACATCTCGGCGACCGTCGACGCGGCAGTCGAGGAAATGGAAGAAACGATCGACCCCGCGGACTACGGCGTGTGGGTGCCCGGCGTTCCCGTGCTCGTTGAAAACGGGCTTGATAAGATAAACTGCGCCGAGTGGCTGAAAAGCCTTATCGTAGACGGCATTGTCGGCGGCGTTGGCGCGGTTCTGGGCTTTGTTCCGCAAATGCTCATTCTGTTTATTTTCCTCGCGTTCCTCGAGGCGTGCGGCTATATGGCGCGTATCGCGTTTGTTATGGACAGGATATTCAGGCGCTTCGGGCTTTCGGGAAAGAGCTTTATCCCGATGCTTATCGGCTCGGGGTGCGGCGTTCCCGGGATTATGGCCTCGCGCACGATCGAAAACGAGCGCGACCGCCGTATGACTATTATGACAACGACGTTCATCCCGTGCGGCGCGAAAATGCCGATAATCGCGCTTATTGCGTCCGCGCTGTTCGGCGGCGCTTGGTGGATCGCGCCCTCGGCGTACTTCATAGGCGTGGCGGCGATTATTGTTTCGGGCATTATGCTTAAGAAAACGAAGATGTTCGCGGGCGACCCCGCGCCGTTCGTAATGGAGCTCCCCGCGTATCATCTCCCGACGTTCGGCAACGTAATGCGCTCGATGTGGGAGCGCGGCTGGAGCTTTATCAAGAAGGCGGGAACGATCATTCTTCTTTCGTCGATCATTGTCTGGGCGGGCAGTATGTTCGGCTGGACTGACAGCGGCTTCGGCTTCTCGACTGATATGGAGCTTGCGGATTCGATACTCGGCAAGGTTGGCTCGGCAATTTGCTGGATTTTCGCGCCGCTCGGCTTCGGCGAGCCGACCGCGGCAGTCGCGACGATTATGGGACTTGTCGCGAAGGAGGAGGTCGTCGGCGTGTTCGGCGTGCTGGATTTCGTCGCGATGACATCTCTCGCTGGTTACAGCTTCCTCGTGTTCAACCTGCTCTGCGCGCCGTGCTTCGCGGCAATCGGCGCGATCCGCCGCGAGATGAACTCCGCGAAGTGGACGTGGTTCGCGATAGGCTATCAATGCGGCTTCGCGTACTCTATCTCGCTAATGATCTATCAGTTTGGCCTGCTGTTCGGCGGCAATGTGAACATCATCGGGCTGATTTTCGCGGTGCTGGTTCTCGCGTTTATGGTTTATATGCTTGTCAGACCGTATAAGGAGAGCACGAAGCTCAACAAGAAGCTGAATGTTTAAAGGAGTTATTATGCTTGAATTTTTTGCAAATTACGGCGGCTCGATAATCGTCGGCGCGATAGTGCTCGCGGTCGTCGCGCTTATAATCGGCAATATCATCAAGGACAAACGTGCCGGAAAGCATTGCTGCGGCGGGGATTGCTGCAAATGCCGCAATTGTTCACATAACAAATAAGATTTCCTCAACCCCTGAAAACATAGCGAACTCCCTCGTCGAAGCGGGGGAGTTTGCTTTATTATGAATAAATCGTTACAAATCTATTACAATATCCTTACAGTTTTGTAACAATGGTTGACATTCCTCGGCGAATTTGGTAGAATAATATCAGACAAGGAACGGAGCGTCTTGAGCCGCCTTGTCTCGACCCACCTTCCATATATGCTATAGAGCGGAATCGCTTTACTAACATACCGGAAAACGGCAAAGCAATTTTCATATTTCCTTCCGCTCTAGAATGATTTTCCCCCGACGGCTGTCGGGGGATTTTTATTGCGGGGGGCTTGTGTTGACTTTTCTGCTTTGGTGTGGTATAATTATATTATCGAACAAGCGCGATAAATTTTTTAAGGGGGGTTAAGCTGTGAGTGATGAAGCTGAAAAAGAAATCGTATACGAGCTTGAAACCTGCGTTTCAAAAGACAGCTACATAAAACCGTTATACGGAAAAGTTTCCCGAAAATTCAAGATTCTTAACAGTATTTTGAATTTGCTGATAATGGCTGAATTCTTGGCTCTGGCAATTCTGGATAAATCTTACTTAAGAATAGTGTGGATAATATTTCTGGCGTTTGATTGCGTCATAAATGTTTTTCACCCCTTTATATTGCGAAGAAACACAATAAATCAGTATGAAAAACTTCATGAGGCAAAAGAGGACTGCATTACGTATACCTTTTACAACGATTGCGTTAAGGCGAAAGCCCCGGTTGTAGAGGCGACATTTTATTACAAGACGGCGGAGTTCCTTGTGGAAAACAGCGATCGTCTGCTGATTGTTTTTCCCTTCAGCAGGACAATCAGCATTGAAAAAAGTCAATGCGACGAAGAAATGCTTGATTTCATCAGAAAAACCGTTCCCGAAGAAAATCAGAAAAAATCCGAAAAGGAAACCGCAAGTCATTGGCTTGTGAAATCGTCTCTTTTGGTTTTATGCGCAGCGGCTCTTGCCATATTGATTGTAGTGATAATCAACCAGAACGCCCACGTTTATAATTCCGAATATATTGAAACCACATATACATCATTTGAAGCCTGCCTTGAAGTAGGCACGGTAGATGATATTGTCATTGTTGATAATAAATATATTGAATATACGTTTACGGGTCGCGGGAAAGACGAAAGATATTATACGGTTTATTCGGGTGACGATATAAATCTGTTTACCGAAAAACTTGATATTATGGACGTGACTTGGAGATTTGAATAGTGAAAAACGGCATCGCCTATCAAAGCGATGCCGTTTTTATTAACCCGTCCTCTCCGTGCCGAACATTATAAAGTTATACTCGCGAGCGGCGGCGTCCCACGTCGGACTTCCGACAAAGCCCGTAGGCTCCAAGCCGTAAAGCCGCTGGAAGATCAGCACGGCTCTTTCCGTTTCGGGGCCGAAGTAGCCCGTCGCCTCGATGACGGGGATCGCCGCGATGTTCTGCCCGATGACGCGCAGATACGTCTGGAACTCCCGCACGTCCTTGTTCCTCATTCCGGGCGTGAGGTTGTAGCCGGGATAGAGCTCCGCCGCCGCGCCCTCGTAGCCCTCGGGGAGGCTGTTAAGGATCTGCTGGTAGATCGAGTTGATGAGCAGCCATGTTCTGAAATCCACAACGCCGTCGGGATTAAGCCCGTAAAACGTTTCGAACGCCTTCACCTGCGCCTCGGTCGCCGCGTCAAACGAGCCGTTCGCGGGAACGGACGGTATTTCGGGATTGAAGTACGCGATGACGTTCAGATAGTATTGCAGCGCGCGAATTCGCTGCCCGTAGTCGCCGCGCCGCAGACTGTCGCCCCAAGGCTCGTCGACGTCCTCCAGCGTCAGACCCTCGCTCTGTAACTCCGACAAGCCTTTAACCGCCGTGAAGATGAACTTGAGCTTATACCACGTCGCCTTGTTGACAATTCCGCTTGCGGGCAGATTAAACACCTGCTGGAACGTTTTCACCGCCTCGACGGTGCTTTCGCCGAAAATGCCGTTGGCGGGGTAGATTTTCGGGATTGCGGGATAATTCCGCGAGACGCGGTTCAGCTCCCGCTGAATTGTCCGCACCTCGTTCCCCGACGAGCCGAACCCGAACGGCGCGCCGGGATAGCTTTGGATATTCGCGGAAATCGGCGCGTTGTAAACGATATCAATGTCATCGCCGTAGTAGTATTGCAAAATCTCATACGGCGAGTAGCCGCGCTCCGCGAGCGTGACCGTGCCCCACTGCGAAAGCCCGTTGCACGTCACCGTCGTGCCGTTGCAGAACATCGCGAACAGCGGCTCGACGCTTCCGCGTCGAACAATGTAATTGTTGAAAATCTCGTCGACGATTGCCGCGATGTTCGCGAAAATGTCGCGGCCGTAAACAAACGCCTGGTCATACTGCGTCGAGCTTGTGATGTCGAAATCATATCCGCGGCTTCTGTACCACTCGACGTAAACCCGATTAAGCGCGAACGAGATCTGCGCGTAAATGTTCGCGCGGAGCGCCGCCTCGGGCCACGTCGGGAAAATCTCGCTTGAAGCGACGTTCTTGATATAATCGGGGAACGACACCGAAACATTCCTCGCGTTTGAATCGGGCGTGCCGAGATGCACGACAATTATCTCGGGGATTACGGGAAGATTACTCGGCATCTTGCACCTCCATATCTCCTTCGGGGATCAGCGCCACGCGCTGAATTGACCGCACGCCGTCAAACACGGGAATGTCCCGCAGGATCACCCTTGTGAATCCCTCCTTGGAAACCGTCGCGTCGTAGAGCGAAAACGGCTGAATTGCGTTGTCCTCGTCCTGCGAAAGCTCCTTTGACGGCGCGGGCAGCGTTCTCGCGGGCGTTTCGCCGCTTTGGTTCGTTACCGCCCTGAACATCTCGTGCGCTTCGCCGTCAATTCTCGTGGAAACCGTCACCGCCGCGCCCGCCACGGGCAGCGCCTCACTTGCCGTGAACACCATAAACGACAGCGCTCCGCCCCCCGTGTTTGCCGCCTCGAATTCCTCATACGTTGAGTAGGTGGAAACGGGGAAATTCGAGATCGTTTCGCCCGTGCCCTGGTTCATATTGTCCTCGGGTCTGCCCATATTTTGGGGAGCCGTGGGTTTCGGAACGTTTTCAGGCGCGGCGGGCGCGTCCAACGGCTCGCGGCCCGCTTCGAACGCCGACTTGTCCTCGGGCGTGTCGATATCGGGATAGCCCTCGGGGGAATCACGCCTGTCCTCAACCTCGCTGTTCTTGACCGCCTCGGCGATTATCCTGTCAAACACCGCGGGAAACTCCCCGCTTTCCTCGGAAACATACCCGATTACAGCGGGCTTTTTCACGGGCTCGGGATTTTTCGGCGCGGATTTGCCAAGCTCCATAAGCTCCTTCTTGTATCGCTCAATCAAAGATTTCGTATCTTCCATAAAAAAACACCTCCTGTACATTGTATGCACAAGAGGTTCAGATATTTCTTGCCACAACCGGGAACTCCTTCAGCTTGCCGCGATAAATTTCCCGCGTGTTCGGCAATTCCAAAAAATCCGTCGGTCTTACTATCTCGTTGAAGCTCGCGCCGTCCTCCACGCCGTGCTCGACAAGAAGCTCGCGGACGAACTCCGAGCAATAATAGAACTTGTCGCGCTTGTACGTCTTGCCGAAAATCGCGAGCAGCAGCCCAAGCGTGTCGTAGTTGTAATCGTGTTTATGCGCGAGCATATTTTCAAGCTGCTCGCTTATCTCGTCATAAGCCGCCTCGTCCACGTCGAGCGTCAGCACGATAGCCTCCGTTTGCGGAAACCGCCCGAGTGTGCCGAAGTTCGGGCTTTCACGCACAAAGCCGCCCCACCACGGGAAGTATCTGTATCTCCGCCCGAACGAATACATTCGGTCGAGCTCCGCATCGAGGCTGACGGAAACGTGATTATAAGGCGTATGCGTGAATTTTCCGATAATGCCGGAAACCACCGACGGCGTATTCATTACGATTATGTATATTTTTTTCGTCGCCAAGCCCAAGCCCCCTTTCGGGAAATTATATTCTATTATATTATAGCATATTCGTCCGCGCTTGTCAAGTAGTAAAAAATTCAAATCTCCCCGCGAAGCGGGGAGAAACGATTATAGAAGAGCGCGCGGGTTGACTTCCCAACCGATTTATGCTATAATATACTTTCCGGTTACACCCGGACGTTTTAACGGAAGGGGGTGAACAACATGCGTTATTTTCTGGCGTTCCTATATACCGTCTTTGCGAATGTGGTTTCTGATTACATAAGCAAACATCTTGATGGTAGGAAGTAACTGGCAAAATTAGCGCTCCCCCTTTTTTGGATTTTTTAGCAAAAAAATCTCCCCTGCGTGGCCTCGAACACTACGCAGGGGTTATTTTTTGTTTGTGAACAATTATGCGTCATTCACGTTCCTATGTCTATATTATACCACACCCAAAACAATTTGTCAAGTGTTTTTTCAGAAGCAAGAAAAAAATCGGGGCAGCGCCAAAGCCCTGCCCCCAAATTATAAGGAAAATGTTATTTAACAAGTTCCTTATTACAGAAACGAGTTAATGAAGAAAAAGTCCCGCCCCTTTTGGGGCGGGACTTAAGTACCTAGCTATTCAACAAATTGTCAAATATGCAGATTAGTGCTTTTTCTTAAGAGCAACTACTGCAACTGCGCCAGCCGCGAGAACAACAGGAGCGATTGCAAGTGCAAGACCTGTGTCAGGGTTGGTGGTGCTGCCGTTAGAGGTAGCTGCTGCGCTGGTGGGCTCGCCGTCAGAAGTCGTAGCACCTGCGTTCTTGAGGTCAGCAGTCGTGAAGATGAACGGGCTGAACTTCTTGGTGGAGAAGCTGATTTCGTAAGAGCCATCGATCATCTTTCTGGAGCTGCTATTGAGCTTCTCAACGGTCTTGCCGCTTACGTGGTATACCTTATAATTCTTATCAAGAGTTACAGTAATCTTGATAGCAACGGGAGAAGTGCTCTCTACATAGTCGCCGTCTGCAAGATCGATGTCAATAATCTTGAAGTTCTTGGTTTCGATTTTAGCAATCTCCTTCTTGAGAGCCTTATCAAGACCCTTAACAGTAGAGTTGCCATCATCGCTGGTATCAACATAAGTCTTGTCGCCATCCTTAACACCGTCAACATAGTCAGTTGTAGCGATGAGGTTGTACTTCTCGTACTTCTCTTCCTCGAACTTCTCAACAGCCGACTCGGAGAGAGTAATCTTTACGCCTGCGCCGATAGACGTAGCACTGTCTTCCTTAACCTTGTTAAGGTTTACAGGCTTTGCTGCAGGTGTAACGGGCGTGCTGCTCGTAGGCTCGCTGGGAGTAACGGGCGTATCGCTGGTGCCGGTACCACTGTTAGTATTAGCTGTAGCGTCACTACCAGCCGCCGAAGCGGTAGTAACGATAGCCGCAGTGCCGAAAGCGAGCAATGCAGCGGTAGAAGCTGCCAAAATTCTTCTTGTTTTCATAACATTTTCCTCCTATGTCATACTTTTTTCTTTTTTGTAAACTCCGCGCGGTATTGCGCTTCTGTTTACAGTTTTTATTATAGCGGTTTCATACCTCAAAGTCAACGGGTTTTTAGCGATTTTGGTAATTCGTTCGCGAATTACATCACATCTCGTGTGGCTGTTTAGATAAAAGTTACAAAAAGATTACAAAATTAAAAAAACGCAGTTTTCCCCCCGCCTTTGGCGAGGGAAAACGCGTAGTATTCTTTAATATAAGCTCAAACGAAGATTACTTCTTCTTTTTCAGCGCAACTACTGCAACTGCGCCGGCCGCGATAACAACGGGAGCGATCGCGAGAGCGATACCGGTGTTGGGGTTGGTGCTGCTGCCGTTAGAGGCAGCTGCGCTGGTGGGCTCGCCGTCAGAAGTCGTGCTGCCTGCGTTCTTGAGGTCAGCAGTCGTGAAGATGAACGGGCTGAACTTCTTGGTGGTGAAGCTGATTTCGTAAGAGCCATCGGTCATCTTTCTGTAGCTCTTGTTGAGCTTCTCAACGGTCTTGCCGCTTACGTGGTATACATTATAATTCTTATCAAGAGTTACAGTGATCTTGATAGCAACGGGAGAAGTGCTCTCTACATAGTCGCCGTCAGCAAGGTCGATGTTGATGATCTTGAAGTTCCTGGTTTCGATTTTAGCAATCTCCTTCTTCAGAGCCTTATCAAGACCCTTAACAGTAGAGTTGCCATCATCGCCGGTATCAACATACGTCTTGTTGCCGTCCTTAACACCGTCAACATAGTCATTTGTAGCAACAATGTTGTACTTCTCGTACTTCTCTTTCTCGAACTCCTCAAGAGCCGCCTCGGAGAGAGTAATCTTCACTCCTGCGCCTATAGACGTAGCATCGTCTTCCTTAACCTTGACAAGGTTTACAGGCTTTGCTGCAGGTGTAACGGGCGTGCTGCTCGTAGGCTCGCTGGAAGTAACGGGCGGCACTTCGCTAGAACCACTGTTAGTATTAGCTGTAGCGTCACTACCTGTCGTCGAAGCGCTAGCAACGATAGCCGCAGTACCGAAAGCGAGCAATGCAGCGGTAGAAGCTGCCAAAATTTTTCTTGTTTTCATAATTCTTTCCTCCTAGTTTCATACTTTTTATTTGTTTTTCGTAAATGAAATATCATTTACAAGTTAATGATAACACAACCAACCCGCATTGTCAAGGGTTTTTTATCAATTTCGGCAATTTAGATAAATGAAATCTCATTTATATATCGATTTTGTACAAATTTGTGGTATAATAAAAAATAAGAAAGTCTAAGAAAAATCAAGAAAGGAGGATTTGGCATGACGTACTACGAGAATTTGCGTGTTATCCGTGAGGACAGGGGCTTTACGCAAAAGCAGATAGCCGCGGTTCTCGAAACGACGCAGCAATACTATTCCGATTATGAAAACGGCAAGCGCGAAATCCCGATAAGGGTTTACATCACGCTGTCGAAATTTTATAATGTCAGCATAGATTTTTTGGCAGGACAGACGTACTTTCAAATGCCGTCCAGTGGATACAACGCCAGAGCGGGTGCTGGTTAGCCTGCTATAATTCCTACAAGCGGTTTTATGAGTGAGCTTATATATTTTATAATAGTATACCGCCCTTGGGCGGGTTTTTTATTTATTATAATGGTGTGGGCGGTTTTTTTAAAATCCACTTGACAAATTGATTTTGGTGTGGTATAATAGTATTGTAAGAATGTAACTGCTGCAAACTACATTCACCAAAAAATTGCCCCTGCGATCGGCCAATCGCAGGGGTGGTTTTATTAAAAAACCAATCGGGAATTTGCTAAAAATTATTTCTAAGGCTCATTGCCGTGTTACTTCTTACCGTCGAGCCTCTTGCTTATGTAATTGGAAATTACATTCGCTATGACAGTAAGTATGAATGAAATTAACTGCTGCACTTGCATACACCTCCCCCCGTTAAAAACGTCCGGGAGTAACCGGCAAGTATATTATAGCACAAGCCCGTCGAATAGTCAACCCCGCCGAAAGGCGGGGATTTTTTGTTTATTTTGCCTATTGAAAACGATTAGAATTTGTGGTATTATATACATAACAGACAAATTATTATTCCCGCGTGCAGCTTCCGCAATAGCGGTTGCTGCGCAGCGAAGCGGAGCAGTAACCGCGTTGATAGTAAAGCCGCGAAGCGGCTTTACGGTGCGGAAGCTGCACATTTAAAATAGAGGTGAGTTTTCTGAACGTTACAATAAAGGACGTCGCGAAGGCGGCTAATGTTTCCGTGGCAACGGTTTCGCGCGTTTTGAACAATAAGAACAACGTTTCGGCGGAGGCGATTGAAGCCGTGAACCGCGCGGTCGACGAGCTGGGCTACGCGCCGAATTTCCTCGGGCGCGATTTGCGAAAGAGCGAAACAAAGCGGATTCTGGCGATAATCGGCTCGACGGACAGGGCGTTTTATAACGACGTTCTCCGCGGAATGGAGGACGCGGCGTTCAAGGAGGGCTACGACGTGCTTATCGCGACGACGCGCGACAACGCCGAGCACGAAATGCACCTGCTCGGAATGTTGTTTTCAAGAGCCGTCGACTGCGCGGTGCTTCTCGCGCCCAAGCTCGATACGAAAACGATAAGCGAGCTTGCGCGGCGCTTTACAATTGCGACGTGCTTAGAGCGCGTCGACAGCGACGACATTCTCTGCGTGACGATAGACAACGAGCGCGCGGGCTACGACGCGACCTCCTATTTAATAGGAAAGGGAAGGCGGCGCATCGGGCTTATCACAACGGAAATCAGAAGCCAGTCCTCCGTTGACCGCGAAAACGGCTATCGCCGCGCGCTTAAAGCCGCGGGAATTCCGTTTGACGAGAGCCTTGTCTACTACGGCGACTACAACGGCGAAACGGGGACAAAGGGCTGCAAGAAATTCTTAAGCCTCCCGAATCCGCCCGACGCGATTTTTTCCATTTCGGACACGCTCTCGATAGGCGCGATGACCTGCGCTATTCAGCACGGGCTGACGGTTGGCAAGGACATTCTGTTCTTCGGCTTCGACAATCTCTCTTATCCGAGCCTGTTTATCCCGCGGCTCTCCACTGTCGACCAGCCGTGCTATTTACAGGGAAAAACGGTTGTCGAGAAGCTGCTGAAGAACCTGAAATCCGAGAACCCCGACCGCTCGACCTATATGCTCCCGCACAGCCTTATTCTGCGGGAAAGCACGGGCGACTGATACCCGCAATAAAAATCCCCCGCGAAGCGGGGGATTATTTTGTTAGAGATACTTTTTAAGGTCGTTCACTCTATCGGTTTTCTCCCAAGCGACGCTCAAATCCTCGCGTCCCATGTGCCCGTAAGCCGCTACCTGCTTGTACTGCGGCTTTCTCAGGTCGAGCGTCTTGATGATCGCGGACGGGCGGAGGTCGAACTCCTTTGTAACCGCCTCGGCGATTTTCTCGTCCGGGAGCTTGCCCGTGCCGAATGTGTCAACCATAACGGAAACGGGCTTCGCAACGCCGATTGCGTAGGCGAGCTGGATTTCCGCGCGCTCGGCAAGTCCCGCGGCTACGATATTCTTCGCTACGTAGCGCGCCATATAAGCCGCCGAACGGTCAACCTTTGTCGGGTCCTTACCCGAGAACGCTCCGCCGCCGTGCCGCGAATAGCCGCCGTATGTATCAACGATGATCTTCCGTCCCGTAAGCCCGCTGTCGCCCATGGGCCCGCCGACAACGAAGCGCCCGGTGGGATTCACGAAATACTTCGTATCCTCGTCGAGGAGCTCCGGCGGGATTGTCGTCTTGATGACCTTTTCGATTACGTCCTTGCGGATCTGCTCCAGCGTCGCCGAGGCGAGGTGCTGCGACGAAACGACAACGGTGTCAACGCGCACGGGCTTGTTGCCGTCGTACTCAACAGTGACTTGCGTCTTGC
>CAYSHU010000019.1:0-18126 GCA_964430965.1 uncultured Ruminococcus sp.
TATGAAAAATATGACAAGCCAAATCACTTCGATGCTAATGGATATGATAACATTCCCAAAAACAACGCAGATGCTGACACATCGCCGGTTAGTGGATTGTATTCAAATCTTTCAACTAAATGTGACCCAAAAGATATTGTGACCACAAACGGCTGTACACGCATTATGTGCTTCGCACAAAACGCTGCCGATTGTGGGCATAAATCTTGTTAAAGACAGGATGACCTCCCCCTACAAAATTTCCCTGCACTTTTTGTGCAGATTATATAGAACGCCTATGAGTGACTTCTCACAATCGGGAAGTTAGTCATAGGCGTTTTTTGTTGCCCGAGCAGCTTCATCTCCGACCTCTCCGCATAGAAAAACAACGAGAGATTTTGTACAAATTCACAACGCCGAATTCATCGCGCCACAATATTTTGTAAAGCCGAATAAAAAAATCGCCGAATATTGAACGGCGATTTTTTTGTGTCTTTTTTCCCCGAAGTATGTCAAAGTATGCTTTCTTACACAATCCGACGCGTTATGCTAAAATATCCCGACAGCCGCCGCAATACGCGGCAGCGGATTTAGCATAACGGAGGTCATAATGGAAAACTACAAATTCATCGGCGAATGGCTGAGGGAAAGAGGGCTGGAGCTAAAGCCGAAATTCTCCTGCCTGCTTCGCGAAATGTGCAGGGAGTTTAAAAAAACAATCGCGTAAAATTAACGGAGATTTACGCGGCGCTTGGCTGCTCTAAGCAGAATGTTTCGTACTGGGAGCTGCACTCGGACAGCACTCAGGCTAAGGGCTCCATAATTAAAGTGATACATAACGCGGCGGAGCTTTTCGGGCTTGACAGCGAACAAGCCGAGGCGCTTGCGAACAGCGCGGGATTATCGCTGGAAAGCCGGACGGGAAGCCTTTTGGGACGGCTTGGCTATTCGGGGAAACCGAAAGACATCTGCGCCGCCGCGGGGATAAGCGAGCGTATGCTGCGGAGCTACAAAAGCAAAATCCCGACCAAGCAGGCTCTGCTTGCTATCGTAATCGCGCTGAATTGCTCCGTTTCGGAAATCGACGAGATTTTGCACTCGTATGGCTACTGCCTTTCCGAGAGTCTGGCAGGGGACGCTGTTGTTAAATGGTTCGTCAATAATTCCCGCCAAAACAAAAACGGCGCGGCTCTTCTGGACGAAATAAACGACATACTTGAAAAAATGGGGCTGCCTCTTTTAATGACGCGCATAATTTTACATCATATTTAATTTCGTATCTCCCCGCCTTCGGCGGGGAGATACGAAAAAAGATATATATTATCATTTTCAAAAAGGTCAAAATTTATTACCGATATTTAATGCTGAATCGCGTTATACTTTAATCAACACCGCGGGAACTTGCCGCGGGAAAATTACGGGAGGTGACATTATGCAAACAGCGTTTGCCGTAACGGGATTTCTCTAGCCGAAGCGCTTCTACCGCATTACAATCCTGAAAGGAGACTGTATGAAACAACAAAACACCGTTCTTGTGACGGTCGATAAACCGCGCTTCGGCGGCGCGGGATATTTCAAGCCCGACTTCCACGACGGAGCAATCTCCTTGCAAAGGCTCTGCACAGGAGGCAGCGCGGCGCTTCCGCTTTCGTATAACTTTTTGAACGAAAGTGAGATTATGGTGCTGCTCGACCCTATCGACTCGCTTCATACCGTCGTAATAAACGAAAGCTCCTGCGCGCATCATTTGTCGTATTTCCTTATCCGAAAAGCGTATCGCGCGTTGATTGAAACCAAGCAGGCGGACGAACGCTCCGAAATACTTGTTATCAATTTCGACCAGCACGAGGACTTCGGAAATTACAGTGATGTGTTTTTCTGCGGGAACTGGGGAAGCCGAATTTTCGAGGAAAAGGGCGTTGATTTTATGTCGGTGGGTATCGTTGAGGACGACCGCGTTTTCGCGAGAATACGCCGCCACAATCGCGCCCCCGAGGACATCAGCTTAGACCGCCTTGAGGAGCTCCACAAAATCTACGCGCAATACAACAAAATCTACGTAAGCGTGGATATGGACGTTTTGACGGGGAGCTACAGATGCCTGAGAACAAACCGCACAAACGGCGAGCTTACCGCAAATAAGCTGCGCTTGCTGCTTCGGCAGATACCTATGCACAAGGTCTTCGGCGCGGACATCACGGGGCTTCCGCCCATAGGCGCGAAAACCGTCAACAGAAGAGCAAGCGGCGACGACGTGGAGGCGTATATATTCGACGTCAGAACAACAGCAAACATTTTACTCGGAAAGCTGAATTCAAATTAAGAATTGAGGTGATTTTATGCCTTCGGTAATTCCCTACGATCCTTCAATCGTTTTAGGAAATATCGTTGAACCCGAAAAGCTGGACAGGCTTGAACAGATAGCGAAGCTGCAAGCGCCTATCGATTCCGCCGAGGAACAGCTCAACTCGCTTATCGCGCTGCGGCGAAGCATTGATATGACCGCGCAGGAGCTTGTCAATCTCAACATCGACACAACGGACATCTCCAAGGAAAGCAGTCAGATTAACACGGAGATTAAGAACGCCGCGGTCGAGTATGCCAAGACAAAAATCAAAGCCAAAAAGCAGATACAACAGCTCAGCGCGAAGCAGCTTGTAAGCCACAACTGGGAAAGCCCGCTTGACTACAATCGGACGCAGATAAAGAAAATGCCGCTTTCGGCGGACTCTATGAATATGAACGTTCAGTATTTCTCCAGCGATGAAAGCGACCAGAATTCGCAAACGCAAAGCCAGAGCATACAGAGGTTTATAAGCGGGGAGTTTTCGTTCCTCGGAAAAGGTATGTCGGAGCAGGCGAGCAAGGCGGCGGCAAGCCAGATAAACAGCCAGTATTCGCGGCACAACATCGCGGGCACGCTTGTTATCGCGGTGAGCTGCACGCACAAGGACGCGGTGCTTCTCGCGCCGTGCATTATTGATGTTGACAAGGCTATCCGCGTGTGGAACGCTATGTATAAGAGCGATATGCTCAAAACCGACGACCCCGCGAATATGATAGCGACCGTTGCGAAGGGCTCCACCGACAAGGAAAAGGCAATGACTATCGTTTCGGGAGCTACCTACGGCTCCTGCTTTGTCGGAATGGTTCACATTCTGAACTCGTCGAAAACCGTTTCCACGGAGCAAATGAACTCTATGGCGAACAAGATACAGACGCAGATAAAATACAAAAGCTGTATCGCAAACGCAATGGGCGGCTTCGGGGCATCGGGGCAATTCGCGAGCGACATCAAGAACCTTATCAGCACACAGGAAATAACCACGCACTGCACCATAACAACGCGCGGCTCTATTCCCTCAATAAAGGCGAACAACATCAAAATGGCGGTAAAGGAATTCGCGGAGTTTGACGGAAAGTCCGCAATGGAAAAGCTCTCCGCGCTTCAGAACGCTACCACCTCCGACAGGGATTCTCTCGATTCCTCCGCCGAAAAGGCAAGACTCGGAGAGCAGATGATAGCTCTGCACAACTCCGAAATAAAGGGCGTTCTTACGGGGCTTAAGGACATCGACGACGGCGAAAACAGCGTGCTTGACACAAACTCGATGATGACCGCCCTGGAGGACTACATAAACAAGGCGCTTGCGGGCGAGCTCGGTATGCCGATTAACTACTATCTCAAGCCCATTACCAAAAGCCAGCTTGCGCAGATGTGGGTAAATAAATATTTCCCCGACAAATTCCTTAAAACTCAGACCGACGAGGGCGAAGAGCCCGCGAAGGCGAAATAATTTTTGAAGAAAGAGGTACAAAACTATGGCAACAACCATTACTGTCACAGGCGAAACAAATTTGACTATCACCAGCGACAATCCCGTCATCGACTACGGAAATGACGGCGGCGGGGCGAGGGTATTCAGGGTCAAGAAGCCCTGCAATATCAAGCCCGCTTTATCGGAAACCCAAGCGCATTTCAAAGACGGCATTGTAAACATAAACGGTCTTGATTTCGGCGGCAACAGCGATGACAATGAAATTGTAGTCTTTAATCAGTCCGATTATGTGGAAATTCTCGTGAGAGGATAACTCACTTTCCGCGATAAACACAAAGCGCCTGCGGGCGAGCTCGGTATGCCGACAAACTACTATCTCAAGCCCATTACCGAAAGCCGGCTCGCGCAGATGCGGGTGAATAAATATTTCCCCGACAAATTCCTTAAAACTCAGACCGACGAGGGCGAAGAGCCCGCGAAGGCGAAGTAATATTTTTTAAAGAAAGAGGTACAAAACTATGGCAGCAAACATTACAATCATAAAAGAAGCACCCTTAACCATCTACAGCGAAAATCCTGTAATCGACCGCGGGAACGACAGCACCGGAGCAAAGGTATTCACGGTCGATAAGCCCTATAAATACACCGCCGGCGTTTTTTCGGGAGATCATATGCGTTTCAATAATCATATCGTAAACATAAACGGCATTAACTTCGGCGGCAACGGCAGGAATAATGCAATTGAGCTCCTCGAAGAAGACACTTGTTTGAGGATTATTATCAGATGATATGATCTTTTCCGCATAACACACAACGCCTGCGGGCGGGCTCTTGATGAGCTCACGCGCAGGCGCTTTATTTTATGTAAGAAATGCGCCACGGCTATAATTTCATTGTGAGCATAAGCTCAAATATTCCGTTTTCGCACTTTATTTTCATTTGACCGTCATATTTTTTGACCGTGCTTTCAATGTTGTATAGCCCCATGCCGTGCTGCTCCTTATTTGATTTTGTCGTGGCGGGGATATCGTAAAAGCTGTCCTTTCGCGCCGTCGGATTTTTGAGCGACATTACAAAATATCCCTGCTGTTCACCCGCGGTCATAGAGATCTTGCAGGGCGATTTCAGCTCGCGGCACGCTTCGATAGCATTGTCGAGCGCGTTCGACAATATAATGCACAAATCGACATTTTCAATCGAAGCCGGCATTATTCCGGAATAATCTATTTGGCAGCTTTCATCAAGCATCGCGGATTTGTCCGCGAGAATTGCGTCCGCCAGCTTGTTGCCCGTATAAAACATCACCGCTCCCGAGGAGTATGCTTTATTCCGAATTTTTTCTATGTATTCCTCCGCGTCGGAATATTCCTTCATTTGTATCAAGGACAAAACGCTGCGGAGATGATTTGTGTAGTCATGACGAAATTTGCGCATTTCCGCGTCCATTTTTTCGAGCTCGTTATAGTGATTTATTTGCAGTTCAACCTGCTTTTCCATCATTTGAGAGATGGTTGTAAAGTGCTGCCTTGCGATAACATTGAGAAACAATTGCGTTATAATGTACGCTGTAATCAGAGCTAATGTAACAATAAGAGCAATCAGCAGAGTTTCCTTGCGGAAGTTATTATCTGTGTTAAATTTTACTAATGACACTAAAAATTCTAGACATATAACTGTTATCAGTAATAAAATAAAAATACGCCTTGGGATAATTTTAATTATAATATTAACCTTTTTTATGTCAGCCTTTTTTATAATAACAATCAGCAACATAAGTATCAACAGTTGAACGCACAGATTTATGAAAGGAAAAACATTTTCCGCTTCGGTATCAAGAACATTAAAAATAAAACACGACACACTATCCGTTAAGAATGATGCACTAAATTCCATTAGCGCAGTAAAATAGCAAATTTTAAGATTAAAACCACCAAACAAAATAATTAACGGTAATAACAATTTTAAAAGATACAATATTGTCATAAGGAAATCGATGGCATCGCCTGTACTGTCGAAAAGCAGGAAATACACAATTGATGCATCCACATAAGCTATCATCGAAAAAATAAAACGAGATTTAGAAATTGTTTTAATATTGTAAATTTCAAAAATAATTAAACAAATAATAATTGCAAATATTTCAATAAGACTGCACAAAAATTCCAAAATGCTCGTTGTAACAGTCATGCAAAATACCCCTCGTTGTATCTCATTATGTAATTCTGAAATTCGATTTTGAACTTTGCAGCGTAGTGCGCGCCGATTATTGCTTTCTCTCCATTATCTAAAAGTATTTCGGAATTATTATGATTGCTTATGTGTGAAAATCCTACTACAAATGACTTGCTGCATCTTATAAATTTTGATTGAGGTAGCTTCTGCTCTAGTTGTTTAAGGTTTACGCGAATTCGGAAAGATTGTTTTATAGTTCTTACCGTTGTGTATTTTCCGTCTCCCTCCAGATAAATTATTTCCGAAATTTTAATTTTATAATTACAGTCATGGGTATTCAGCATAAGTAAGTTATCACGATCTATCGACCTTAAATAGTCATCAAGCGCCTTAAACAGCTTAACCTCGTCAATGGGCTTTACGAGGAAGCGGAAGGTCTTGACTTCATACGCATCCAGCGCCGCCGCGGGGTATGCGCTTATAAAAATGATAACGCTGTCGGAATTGGCTTCGCGCAGTTTTTCGGCTGTTTCAATTCCGTTGATACCCTCCATTTGATAATCCAAGAAAATAATGTCGTATTCCCATTTTGATTTCAGAAACTCCTCACCATTTTCATAGAAATCCGTATATATTTCTATGTTTCGAGTTTGCATATATTTGCGTAAAAGAACCGAAACCTCTTTATGAAATATTTTCTCATCATCACAAACCGCCGCTTTCATAGTTATCTTCTCCATAGCTAACACACTCCTTTAAAGTCATTATACAATATTTCGACAAATTTTTCAAGTGGATTTTATTTCGTTCCCTTAAAAACGGCGTTTGTCCAAAATCCATTGAAACTCCTTTGACGGAAAGGTATAATAAGACCATAAATTACGAAAAGGAGTGAGAAAAATGAACTTTATGGCACATTTTTGGCGTTGGATCTTTAGCTTGTAATAAGGTGAGAAAATGAACGTGATCGAAAATCAGCAATTGTGGTTTGACACCGCGCTGTCGTATCGCGCGAGGGTCGAAAAGAATTCTCTCGGGGATATGATCAGCCATATTTATGACAACATTTCAGCTCTCGGGCTGGAGATCACCGACAGCATCGTAGTGACCGTTTGCGAGGAAGTAAGAGAACCGAAGAGAACCATACTCGGAGTGGAGTTCATAGTTCCCGTGAACAAGCCGTTCGAAAGCAATTGTCATTATGTTTTCAAGCCGCATTTCAAGCTGGAGAACGCGGTGTTGCTGAAATACTGCGGAAAAGCAAGCGAGCTTCCGGAAACGACAAAAAAGCTGCGTGAATATGCTTATGAAAAGCATTATTCACCGCTTACAAACGTTTATTTCTCGATCAAGCAAATAAGCGGAGGCGACGTTGTTGCCAACGCTTACCTCGGAGTAGACGGAAACTCGCTTTGACATTCGAAAGCCGAAACACTTTCGGCTTTCTTTTTTTGACAAAAATCTGTTTTGTTCCCTCAAAAGGGCGTTTTGTCCGAAATATGTTGATTTATGATTCTTCTGTGGTACAATAAACATGAGAATTTATGCGCATTTCTTAGGAAAAAGAAACAGCGGACAAATCGAGATTTTTTCGATGAGAGGTGATAATTTTGTTAAGGCTTGCGGTTTGTGATGACGAGCAGGAAATGATAAACAGCCTTTTAAGCAGGCTGCGCACATACTACGCTAATGATTGTATTATAAAGACATATTCCGACGGCGCGAGCTTGCTTTCGGAGCATTCTCGCGAGCGTTTTGACGCTGTCTTTTTGGATATTGCCATGCCCGGTTTAAACGGAATGGAAATCGCCGAGAAGCTACGTGAAACTGATTGTCACGTTAAAATAATTTTCGTAAGCAACCGTAATGAGCTGGCTTATAAGGGCTACATATACGACGCTTTCCGATTCGTGAGAAAAAGCAATCTGGATGAAGAGCTGCGCGAGGCTGTAACCAGTTTAAATGAGGCTCTTTTATTTCAAAATGAGAATGTGGCTTTTAAGACGGATGCCGGAGATGTTGTTCGAGCCGCAAAAGAAATACGATATTTCGAGGCCGACGGGCATATAATCTATTTGGTGTGCAAAGACGGTACTATTCGGATAAACGGGACTCTTCAGGATTATGAGGAGCGTTTAAAAAATATCGGTTTTATACGAACACATAAGGGTTTTCTTGTTAATTTCAGATATATTCATTCCGTAGAGAAGAACGCCGTTATTCTGACGTGCGGCACGAAAATACCGTTAAGCCGAAAGAGAATCAAACAAACCAAAGCAAAGATAAATAATTTTAAAGAGATTTATAACAAACAACATATAAGGACATAGCCAAAGAATATACCGAAGGCGAGTTCAATATGGGAGGATTGTGTTTAAGCCGCTTTGGCAAATGTCGGGAACGCAATATATCACCACCGGGCATACAAACGCGGATAAGCTGCTTGCGGCGGCAAGGATTTTTTGATTGTTTATGAACAGGTGATCGTACACGCTTATCCCGCGGACATTGCAGCAATTATCGACGAAAAACCCGAAATATTATCGGTTATAGATTTCGAGATTGGATATCCGCGTTTATTCACCATTCGGTGAAATAATATATATGCACGGCGAAGGTGTATCGTTCAAACATAACCTCAAAAAGCACCGCGCCCCAAAAAGGGCGCGGTTTTCTATTACAAAATGCTCGCGGGTGGTAATTTAGTCAAACGTAAATAAAATCACGTCGCGGATCTCGCCGCCGCATTTGCTTCCCGGGCAGACGCTTTCCACGCGGAACGGGGAGGAATCGTTGTTGATTTTGTCTTGGGAGTACGCGAGCATTTTGCTGACGCTGTCAGCGCCCTTTATCAGAAAAGAGCTGTATATCAAGCCCTCGCGGGGGCAGTAGAGAAAGCATATGGCGCCAACACCCAAACCTGTTATATCGCACTTTACGGCATCAATGCTTACTAACCCCATTGCATTCCTTTTGAGCAAAAAAACATAGTTTGTAAACAGGCTCACATCTAGCCATCATAGCTCACACGAAATGTCGCCGAGTCGTCAAAGCCGTGTTCTTTGCTGTACATAAACGAGATGCTGACGTTTTTGTAGTCGGGGTGCGTGCAATACGCGAAATTATAACCGTCGTACAGCGTTTCACCATCGGGTGTGGGATCGAGTAGGTCGACTTCAAATTGGACGACTTCAAATCCGCACTTTTCCGCGATATTATCAAGCGTAACTGTCGAGAGATCTCCGACGAGGAAATCCTTTGCCGAGATCTGGCCAATCTTTTTACAGCTGTCTCCAAACACATATATGCCGTAGCCGTTTTCGAACATATACACGTTGTTCAAATCTTCTACGGTCACGGAACCGTATTTCTGCGTTACATCGTCAAAGGTTTTTCCCATTGCCCACATAACGTCACCGTTTATATCGACCGAAGCGGCATTTTCAGGCGTTTCCGCAGAATCGTTTTGGTTTGAGGGGAGCGACAAATCGGGTTCACTCTCGGACGAACTTTCCGCATCGGAAATCGGTGTATTACTTTCGGTTTGACCGTTGGCGGTACCGACGGGGCTTGCCGGAACAGGTCGTTTTGCGTTTTCCGAGCAGCCTGTCAGCAGTATCATCAATGATAACACCGCGCCGATGCTGCGAGTTTTTGATTTGCTTTGCATAAATTATCTCCTTTCTAGTAGTTGTTGATAAAGACTATCAAGTCCTCACCACATATATATTGAACACATTCAATAACACGTCATACCGTATCATCAATATGCACAATAACGTCGGATAGCAGTTCCATTTCATCGAGATCTGCAACCATATATCCCGCGCGATATTTTATATTGCCGAGAGTTGCGCGTACATAAGCGATGTCACCAACCCCCAGACCTGTTATATCGCACTTTACGGCATCGATGCTTACCAACCCTATTTCGTTGAAGCAGAGGAGGTCGTTCGTGTCATAAGCCGTTGCTATGCCAAATCGCGGCTCAATATCAAGCTCGTTCCCCATTAGCGGCAGCTTATTTTCTGTAGGAGTAAAGCGAAGCGTGCCGCCGTTGGGTTCGTAAGGATTGCGTGAGCTTGAACTCATAAAGCCCTCTATCGTGACTGTTCCCTCGAATTCCGCTGTAGGTCGGTCTAGTCCGCTTTGAGTGTAATAGTAGCCGTCATCGTAATATCGACTGACATCATATCGAGTTGTGGAATTTACAAGTTTCAGCCCGCAAATCTCATCGCCAACCTTGACGCGCCGCCACTTGTTATTGTTTTGGGGCGTCTTACCGACAAATTCCATTTTCTTGAACATTTCGGGATTTTTGTAGTTGTTATAAGCGGTCCCTTCGGGTTCTTTGAAGAACTGAAAGCCGTCACAAATTACTGTCACGCCGTCGTTGTCGGGATTGATTTGGTCTATACTCGTCGGCTCTTTGCGACTGTCATACACTTTGGTAACCTCCGAAGTGTAGATTGGCTTTCCGTCAAGCCCGACAATGAAAGTAGGCTCGCCGCTTGGAGCAGTCTGCTCGTTCGCGTCGTAACTCGTCGTCGTGCCTTCCGCTGCGTTTGCCGATGCCGCGGAATTACCCGACTTTTCGGAGGAATGACTTCCAATGTTCGGGTGAACTTTGACCTTTCTCTTGGTCTCATTTTTGGAACACCCGCCGAAAAACAGCGCAATAAGCGGGAAAAGCAAGATGATTGCAAAGACTTTGTAGGATTGATTGGATTTCATTGTAATTCCTCCGTGAATGGGTGTTAAGAAAGCGGCTCGATATTCACAATCTCACCGCCGAGTTCAATAAACGCCGCCTGCATTTGATCGGTGCGATTATCGGTGTGGAATTCGGGGTCTTTAAATGTGATTTTGACGTGCGCGCAGTTTTTGTCGCCGAAGATTTCATCCCTGTCAATGTTCAGATCATTAAGCATGCCGAGCCGCATCCCCTGTCCGTCACATGCTATATAACCGCCCGTCAAAGTGCGTATGGTGTAATATCCACCGTTGTCAGTAGTAGAACCGTTGAAAATAAGCGGAACTCCCGCCGTGTTAACAGAGTCGGGATTGAAAATCGTTTCACCCTCGGACAACAGTTTATCATCTTTTTCTCTGAAAGTGAGAATTCCCTCTATTGAAAACTCGCCGCCGAGATGCAGCTTCATAGAGTAATAATCGGTCTTTTGAGTTGGCAGCACCTCACATTCGGCTTTGATAACCGTCAAACCGTTTTCCAACGTGTCACCCGCCTTGACCTTGCGCCACTCGCGCTCGGTCTGCATAGTTTCAAGCTCCTCTTGCCATTTCAATGCTTCGGAGTAATCAGCTCCGATAACGTCGTTCTCGATAACAAAATTGCAATACGGTTTCACATAGTCAATGTACGCAAAATCATATTTTAGGAGCGTGTCAATCCATTCATCATCCTTATATTTGGGGATTCCGTCCTCATCAAGAACAATCGAGCCGTTTTCATCCGTCATAAACTCGTCGTCATAAACGCGACCGAACGGAGACCCGATTTCGACATCTGCCGCGTCTGCCGCTTGAACGGTCTCGCCGTCGGGACCTACAAAGCTCTGCTTTTTCAACCCCGAAATCATTTCCAACTGTTCATCAGTGAGCCGCTGATCGGGAACGCCCTCCGAAATTTCGGGCGTGCTGATTTCGGGCTTCGAAACGTCGGATACTTCATCATCGGAAATTCCCGCCGCGGACGAGTATCCCAAGCTGTTTTTGTATCGGTTGAAGCCGTAGATTCCCCCGCCGACGATCGCGACAGCCGCGGCAATTCCCGCCGCTATTTTCACGAAGCGGAACGGAGATTTCTGCTCCATTATGATGACCTCCTCGCCGTGCTCGAGCCACGCGTCCTCTACCATATTTTCGTCGAGCTCGCCGAGCAGCTCAAATAGCTGTTTTCCGTTGTTGCTGTCAATTTTGTTGGATTTTTTCATAGTTCATAGCCCTCCTTTTCAAGATGTTCTCTGAGACGCTGCCTCGTGCGGCTGAGTATTACCGAAACGGTATTGCGCCTCGCGCCGTAGCGCTTGGCGATTTCCGAAACGGCGCAGCCGTACCAGTATCGAAGAATGAAAATACGCCGCTCGCGCGCGGGCTCTTGGTTCAGAAAATTCTCGATACTTTCCAGAAGCGCCTTGTTTTCATAAGTATTTTCCACGTTGGAAGAATCGGGGATTATCTCGGCGAGCTCCTCAAAGACCGCCTCGGAGCTTCCGCGCCCGCGCTTGTCCGCAAGGCGCGTTCGCAGCATATCAACGGCGGTGTTCCTCACGAGCCTGCACAAAAACGAGCCGAGAACCTTAGGGCGGTTCGGCGGGATAAGCTCCCAGAGCTTGAGGTAAGCGTCGTTTACGCAATCCTCCGCGTCGGTGCGGCTTCCGAGGATATTCGCCGCGAGAAATCGGCAGCGCTCCCCGAACTTCTTCTCTGCCGCGGCAAGCGCGGCTTCGTTGCGCTCCCAGAAAAGCCGCACAATGTCCGAGTCGTTCATATTCTCACCCCCTCATACATTAACTCGTATTTTTTGCAAAAAGGTTACAATATTTTTATAAAAAAACCGAAGCAGTGTTCCGCCTCGGTTTAAAAATCGTATAAAAGAAACATTCGGGCGCTAACTACCCAATGGCGGTTCGACAGTAATATTTTTTCCTTCATTTTTCTGCAAGATCGCCGATTCTATTTCATCGGAATAATCGGTAAGCTCTATAGCCAAATAGATTTCATCAATCTCGGGAAACGCGTCCCATAACACATAGTATTCATCGCTGATTATATTATCTGCCCAGAACTCTTTGGTTATTGAACCATCACGATAAAAAGCACGAAGCCGCCGATTATCAGCGCGTATATCAATGTGACCGTCAAACTCTTTAAACCATTCGTCATCTTTTTCGGCGTCCATAAGAGCATTGATTTCACGTTGAATGTCAACAAATTCAGCAAAGCAGTCGGTATTTTCGGCAATGTCACATTCAATATAGTACATACCGTAGTGATCACCTGCACCCACCTCTTCGCGAAGCGATTTAATAGAAAGGTGTTTTTCACAAAAAGCGTCATAAACCTCGTGAAATGGCGCGAGAAAACTTTTTTTGGACGCTTCTCTTTCAGCTTGTCTGTCATCTAGTCTGACAATAATAGGTCTGAGAACAAATACGCCCATAACAACACCAATTATAACCACAGGAATGATTATACCCAAAGGAATGAGCACAATATCAATTTTCTTGTGTTTCAAAAAGTTTCCTTTAGCAACCGTAAAACCGCATTAGAAATATAAATATAACAAAACACCTGTTGTTGTCCGAACCCCGGGGGGTGGATTTCAACAGGTGTTCAGAATCACTCGCGTTTTATCGCTTCAAGCGCGGAAATATGCACCGCCTTGTTTGCGGGATAAAAACCCGAACCCAATCCTATAACGATCGAGAAGATAACAGCAAATCCCGCGAGCCACAGCGGAACAATCGACACCGGCGAGTTCTCCGGCAGCATAACCGAGATAAGCATTTGCCACCATTGCCCGAAGCCCTCCACCATACCGAAATCCGGCTTTTGCGAAACAAGATTTATCACCAGCGAAATAATATAGCTGATTATCGCTCCCGCGATACCGCCGATTAGTCCGATAAATCCCGCCTCCATAAGAAACGTCGCGCGGATATTGCCGAGATAACACCCCAGCGCCTTCATAACGCCGATTTCGCGCGTGCGCTCCGAAATGGACATTATCATAGTATTCGTGATTCCGAGTGCCGCAACAAACAGCGACACCGCGCCCAATCCGCCGAACATCATCTGGCTCTGCCGCGCCTCGTCCTGCATCGGCTTGCGTATGGATTCCATCGACCACGTCGAGTACCCGAGCTTTTTTACCTCGCTCTCCACGCTTTCAACGTGGTCGATGTCCACCGCCTTGACGAATATTTCATTATATGTAAGCTCGCGCGTGTTGCTTGTCGGGAACACCATTTTCTGGAGCGCCTGCAAGTCCGTCACCATAAAGATGAAACCCTCGCTTGTCGAGTAGTCCTTATTGTAGTCCTGCTTTACAACGCCCGTGATTTTTATCTTCTGCTCGTACTTCTTTTCGTAGTCGTCATAGCTGTACATCTGCATGGTCATTTCCTGACCGCACAAATTCAGATACGGGTCGGGGATTTCCGCGTTTTCATTGTACGTCATATAGCCTGTCTGCGGGTCGTAGGTGTACATATATTCCCAGCGGTCTATCATATTGCTCCCATCGGGGCGCTGCGTATCCATAAGATTGTATGCGGTGTACTGCCCCGCCAGAACCTCGAACGGCTCCCGCGGGAACGTGCCCTCGATAAGCTCCAGCCCGAATTTCTCCATGGACTCCTTGCTGAACCCCACGATATTCGCCCAGCGCATCTGATAGCGGTCTTTATCGCCCGCGGTCAGTTCATAGCCGATGTTGTCAAGCGAACTTTTCCCGATTACAATGTCCGTGCCGGGAATATTCTCAAATTTCCTGATTGCCTCGTCGTTGAGCTTCGCATTCTGTCCGCCCGAGTAAACCTCGATAAGCGTCAAATCGCCCATTTCCGCAAGAGAACGTTCCATTGAATTCTGCATTCCGATACCTATGGACAGCATAGTCACAATAGCGCAGCAGCCCACAACAACGCCGAGCACCGTAAGAAAAGTGCGGCTTTTTCGGCGGCGAAGGTTCTGAAGGCAGATCTTAATCATGTCACCGAGCTTCATTTGTCTGTCCTTTCATTAAACCGTTGTTGTGTTGTTATTGTTATTGTTGTTATTATCTTCGAACTCGTCCTCCCAGTCAATATCAGCTTCGGTCAGCGCGTTCTTCTTTTTCTTCTTGTGCTTTGCGACAATGATTATCGTAATAACGCCGCCTACGATGACAACACCGATGCCTATCCACAGCAGCGCCCACGGGAACTTTTTGCCATTTTCCATTCCGGGGTCTTCAAAGCCGGGATCGTCAAAGCCGGGATCATACATTCCGAAATCCATAAAATCTTCGACTTCAAAGCTCACCGGCAGCTCCTTCGTTACCTCGTTAAGCATCGCGTCCTCGTAAGTTATCATAATAACAAATTCGCACGTGCCCGGCATATACGGCTGGACGATAAAGTCAAACGAACCGTTTCCGCCCGGCTGAACCGTACCTATCACCTTAGAGGTCGACAGAGCACCCACGTCGCCGACGATCTCCGCCTTGACATTTGAAATATCGCTTCTTCCCTTATTAAGATAGGTAGTGGTTATGTACATATCCTGTCCGACTTGAGCCGACCATGTCGGCACATTCACCTCAAAGGTCATTTTGTCGGGCTGATAAACGGGGACAAATATAGTCTGATCGAGATTTACTGTAAAGCGCGAGCCGCTGTCAATATAATCATACTTCAGCGATACCGAAATTGAGGACGTTCCCGTTTCCGCGGTCGCCAGAGCCTTGAGCGGGATATTCTCCGAAATCTCGCCGCTCGCGCCTATTCTCGGATAGTAGAACGTATTCGTTCCGCCGAAAATATTTACGCTTCCGCCCGCGTTGATGGTCATTATCACGTTCTCAACGCCGGTGATTGTGCTTGTGTTGAACAGGTTCAGCGCCAGATCAAAGGAATCGCCCGCGGCAATCTGCTCCGCGCCGATGTCATACGATTTAATGATGATATTCGGGACGGCGATATTCCCGCCCGAAGACGGGTCGCCGCCCGTGCTGTTTGCGATTATCGTCACCGAGGAGTCGCATTCCGCGGTCTTTTCAACGCCCCCGTCCGTATAGCTGTACGTAATATGCGCGGTAATGCCCTGCTTTGCCGCGGAAATGGAATCCATAGTGCGGAACCGCACCTTAACGTCCTCCGACTCCTTGCCGTCGATGTAATCTATGCTCGCGCTCTCCGTCCCGCCGATAAAGTACAGCGAATCCGACGCTTCAAAGAAGAGGTAAATGTCCGAAGCGTCCGTATCGCTGAGATTTTTTACTGTCAGCGTGTACTCGTATTCCGATTTAGCCGAAATCGGCTTTGACAGCGGCTGCCCCGTAATCTTTAGCACAGGCTGCTCGGTCACTTCCACCGAGTTGCTCACTCTCGCCGGGACATTCACGGTTGAATTAGCCGTTCCGATAGTCTCGCCGCTTGCGGCAGTATAGTAGTAGCGCACCGAAATGCCGAACGTCTGCTTTGCCGAGCTGATTTTACTCAGCGCCTTGTAGCTGATAGTCACGGTATACTTGTCGCCCGCCGCTATCGACGCAATATCCTGCGAGCCGCTTCCGTCGGTCAGAACAACGTCTTCGGAAGCCGTCGTTTCGACAAGGATATTCTTTGCCTCCACCGCGCCGAGATTTTTCAGCTCAACGTTGAAAGAATCACTTGTGCCGCCCTTAATAGTCGAAACATCGCTCGGCGTTATCTTGAAAATAGGCTCTGCCACGCTCGGTGTCGATTCCGCGTCGGGAGAAGCCTCGCGGGATTCCGCAGTCGGGCTTATATCGCCGACTGACTTTTCGGCATCGTCATCATCGGTTGTCATCACAGAACTCAAGAGAACCTCGGGCTCACCGACTTTCTGCTCAACGTCAAGCGAATCGCCTGCGCCGCCATTAATGTTCGAATCATCGCTCGGCGTTATCTTGAAAACGGGCTCTGCCGCGCTCGGATTCGATTCCGCATCGGAAGAAGCCTCGCTGTCTTCCGTAGTCGGGTCTATATCGCCGACGGACTTTTCGGCACCGTCATCATCGGGTGTCGTTGCGGAATCCAAGAGAACCTCGGACTCATCAGTTTTCTGCTGCTCCTCCAAAGAAGCATTCGCGGAAGCCTCCGCCGAAACCCTAACCGCTGTTGAAAAAGGCATTGCAGCGATAGTTGAAATAGCGATAACCGCGCCGACAATAAATGCCGCCGCTTTTTTAAGTTGCTTGTTCATTTGTTTCACCTCTGATAGAATTGTTTTTGGTATCATTAACTATTCTGCCGTCCACAAGCGTAACGATTCTGTCGGCGTATTGTGCAAGCTCGGAGTCATGAGTTACCAATACGATTGTCTGATTGAAACGCCTTGCAAAGTCGCGTATCATTTCCATGACCTCAATAGTGGTCTTGGAATCGAGATTTCCCGTCGGCTCATCCGCGAAAACGACATCCGGGTGCGCCACAAAGGCTCTTGCGATACCTACGCGCTGCTGCTGACCGCCCGACATCTGCTTCGGGTAGTGAGTAAGGCGGTTGGCAAGCCCCACCTTTTTAAGGATAGCCATTGCCTTTTTCGTTCGCGCGCGCTTAGGCTCTCCGCGAAACATAAGCGGCACAGCAACATTTTCCAGCGCGTTCATAAACGGCAGCAGGTTATACGATTGAAACACAAACCCTATGTGCTTCTGTCTGAATTCGGCAAGCTCCCTTTCGGAGAGCCGCGTCACGGGAACGCCCCGTATATACACGTCGCCGAAGGTCGGCTTTTCAAGACCCGCCAACTGATTAAGCAGCGTAGACTTACCCGAACCCGATGTCCCGAAAATACAGCATATCTCGCCCTGTTCGATTTCGAGATTTATCCGCTTCAGTGCAACGACAGTATCGTCTTTAAGGCGATACTCCTTTCGCAAGTTCTTCACGCGTATCATCATTTTCTTTTTCTGATTTACGGTGTCCTCCAAAAATATCCTCCTTTCCCGGAGCTTGGCGCGGATTGACCCTTTGCTTATGTAATTAGTGTTAAGGAAGCGCTGTTTCCATAGCGGCTTTCCCCGCTTCGGCGGGGAAAGCCGTATAAAACCGCACTCTAATCAAGGGAACGCTTTAATCGGCGTTTTTCTAAATCGTTAGCCAAGACCGTTGTAAAATAGTAAAAATAAACGGATGCAAAATTTTATTCGGTGTTTTTGGAAACAGCTTTCACAAATTGCCTTATATCTCGTCTATTATAATTAGATTATACCACTATTTTTCTTTCATGTCAATAGCTTTTCCAAAAACAATAAGAAATAGTTGGCGACTCCGTTTCCGGCCCGCAGCGCAAACAGAATGTTTACACAGCTCGCCCAAAGCGGCGCGCGCGAAGCCACGGCGTAATTACAAAATCGCCCTCGCTTTGCGAGGGCGATTTTGTAATTACCGATATGAGAACGTCACCAAAAAGATTTGACAAAAATCCGCCTATCGGAGCGGGT
>CAYSHU010000020.1:0-18037 GCA_964430965.1 uncultured Ruminococcus sp.
GAAGCAGTATGAACGAACTCCAAACCTTCACTTACAACAACGCACAAGTGCGCACGGTCGAGAAGAACGGCGAGCCGTGGTTCGTGCTGAAAGATGTGTGCGATGTTTTGGGAATATCCAAATACCGTGATATGGCAAGCAAACTTGACGAAGACGAAAGGGTGTCCATGGGTGTGGACACCCCTGGCGGCAAACAGGAAATGACGGTCATAAACGAAAGCGGCTTGTATTTCATGATATTCCACTCGAACAAGCCCGAGGCGAAGCCGTTCCGCAAATGGGTGACCGCCGAGGTTCTGCCCTCTATCCGCAAGACAGGCTCTTACAGTGTGAAAAGTGAACAGCCCGCGCTTGAAACGAGCGAGCGCGATCTCCCGAAAGCGGAAAAGTCAAAAAGAGCTCTTGCAATCAAGGAAATGAACGCGAAAGTTCGCCTTTCCAACCAGTTCTTGAAGCTCGCAAAGATCGAAACGCTTTCCACCGAATGTAAAAACATTCTTTTGGAAAAAGCCGCCGAGGTTCTTTCGGGAACGGAGCTTACTCCGCAGCCGAATTTCGACCAGAAAACCTACTCCGCCGCCGAGGTCGGAAAAATGTTTGGAGTAACCGCCCAGAAAATCGGACGAATTTCCAACGAACACAATTTAAAAACGTCCGAATACGGAGCTTGGTATCGTTCTAAATCCGAATACTCCGATCGGGAAGTCGACACCTTCAGATATAACGATAAGGCAATCGAGAAATTCAGGACTATTCTTGTATTGCGGAATTTTATGGGCTAATAAACTGAATAAATTACGCGTTTTGCAGTCGACTGCAAAGCGCGTTTTTTATGCCCAAAAACAGAAAGGAGCGCCACAATGGCAGACAACAACTCTAACTCCCGCACGCTGACAGCGAACTTCACCGCCGACACAAGCGGGTTTTCGCCGAAGATAAACGACTTGGTTCAAAAGCTGAAATCGGCTAACCAGGAGTTCGAGCAGAATAAAACCAAAATAACCGCGCTGAAAACCGAGATGAAGAACTATCAGAAAGAGCTTCAGTCTCTGGAGAAGGAGCAAAAGAACGGAACAACGCTCACCGCCGAGCAAAAGCAGCGTATGCAGGAGCTGCGCGAGAGGATCGCCGCGTGTGCAACGCAGCTCGGCACATACAACTCCGCGCAGCGGCAGCTTACAGCGGATATGAACTCGCTGAACCGTCAGCTCTCCGAGGCGCGCGACGAGTTTAACGGCACGGGGCAAGCCGCCTCGACGTTCGGCGAGGTTCTTAAGGCGAACATCGCGTCCGAGGCGATACTCGGCGCGCTGAACAAGATCGTTGACGGTCTGCGGCAAGCCGCCGCGTACTGTTACAGCACGGGCTCGGCTTTTGAGGCGGGTATGAGCAAGGTCGCCGCCGTCTCGGGAGCTTCCGCGGACGACCTCGAACGGCTCACCGAAAAGGCGAAAGACCTCGGCGCGTCCACAAAGTTTACTGCGACGGAAGTGTCCGAGGCTATGAACTATATGGCAATGGCGGGCTGGAAAACCGAGCAAATGCTTTCGGGCATTGACGGTGTTCTGGGACTTGCGGCGGCTTCGGGAACAGACCTTGCAACCACCTCTGACATTGTAACGGACGCGCTTACCGCGTTCGGCTTGCAAGCCGAGGACTGTGCGCACTTTGCGGACGTTCTCGCGGCGGCGAGCGCCAACGCAAACACGAATGTTGCGCTTATGGGCGAAACGTTCAAGTACTGCGCGCCTATCGCGGGGGCTTTGGGATTTAAAGCGGAGGACGTCGCGGTCGGTATCGGGCTTATGGCGAACGCGGGAGTTAAAGCGTCCAACGCGGGCACGGCAACGCGAAAGTTTATGACGGAGCTTTCCGAGGGCTTGACAATCACCGGCGAGAAGATCGGAGAGGTGACTATACAAACCTCGAACGCAGACGGTACTATGCGTTCGTATGCAGATATTTTGCGCGAGCTGCGCAGCGTATTCGAGCAGCTTTCCCCGGCGGAGAGATCGGCGGCGGCAGAGGCTATCGTAGGTAAGAACGCGATGTCGGGCTTCCTTGCAATGATGAACGCTTCTGAAGAAGATGTGAACAAGCTCTCCGACGCTATTCGGAACTGTAAAGACGCGGCGAAAAATATGGCCGAGACAATGGAGCAGAACGTTCAAGGCGCGGTCACAAAGATGAACTCCGCGCTGGAGGGCGTTGGTATTTCGATTTATGATAAGTTCAAGGGGGGGCTGCTGGACGCTGTGAACATCTTCACGGAAACCCTCGGCGACTTGAAAACGGACATTGACGGCGGCGAACTCGACACGAGCATAGATAAACTTGCGAACAGCTTCAAAAACCTTGCGACCGAATCTGCAATGTTTATACAAAATACTCTGCCAGGATTTATAAACGGATTTGCAAATGCATTAAATTTCTTTGTGAAATTCAGAACGGAGATAGCGGGGGTTATTACCTCGGTTGTGGCTTTTAAAACCACAATGAAGGTGGGGACGTTTATTACCGAGCTTGTAAACTCGTTTAAAAAGCTGGCGACGGCCACAAAAGCTGCGGACGTGGCACAAAAAGGATTAAACGCAACTGTCGCGGCAGCATCGCCGCTTGTTACAGCAATTTCTGCGGGAGTATCTCTTCTCGGTTTTGCTTTGGTAGAATTTATAGGTCATTCCGATTCCGCGGGAAAGGGCGCGGAAAAACTCCGCGAGCGGTGCGAGGAGCTCACGCGGCAGACGGCGGAATACAAGCAGGAGTGCGACAACCTCTCAGATATTAAGAAGCAGTACGAGGAGATCGCCAATGCGGTCGACCCCGATGTCGACAAGACCGAGGCTTTGAAAAATATTCAGGATCAGCTTATTTCGCAATGCCCCGAGCTTGCGGGGAAAATCGACCTTGTTAAGGACAGCTACAACGATGTTGTAAGCGCGCTGGATAATGTCATCGACAAAACCTCGGAGGCGTATAGGATAACCGCGGAAACCGCAGCGACGGCGCTCGAAAAGCAGGAGCGAAAAGTATCTACAAAAATAAAAATAAGTCATACAGACAGTAAAAACGTTGGGCTTGTTAATGACATTAAGAAAGCCATAGACGAAATGACGGAAGAGGAGCTTAAAGCACTGGGTTTTGGCGACGGGGGTTCTATGAAGTTTACGCTCGGCGAAAACCTTGAATTTTCGGGAACGTATGAAGAGCGGCTTAAGCAAATGACAGCGCTCCGCGAAGTTATCCTGTCAATTAACGATGAAGAATACAAGGACAATAATTTCACGCTTGCCCTCGGCGAGGAAATAGGCAAGGTTGAAAAACTTCGCGAGGAGCTTGTCGCCGCGCAAGCCGAGGTTGACAACCTCAATAATAAGGATGTTAAATCGGACGATGATTCTTCTTACGGCGGCGCGTGGAGAAACCAAGTATATGCCGAGCAATACGCTAAGGAACAGGCACAGCGCGAGGCGACGGAGAAAGCCGCGGAGGAGCAGCGCAAAAAAGACCTCGAGGCGGCAAAGAAAAAGTACGATGAGGAAAAGCAGCTTGCCGACGATATGTATTCCGTGGGCGAGCTTTCCGCGGCAGAGTATTACGCGAAGCTAACCGCGCTCCGCGACCAGTATCTCGAAACGCAGACCCACGACTGGTACGTCGCTACGGCGAAAATCAAGAGCTATCAGGATCAGAACCTCAAGAACCAGAAATCCGCGCTTTCCGAAACCGAAGCGGCATACAAGAAAACTCTCGCGGCGATCGACGCGGAGATTGAAAAGCACAACCGCGAAAAGTCCGACGCGGAATACGCGCAGAAGATAGCGGACATCGAGGACAGAATGCAGTATGGCAGGCTTGACGAGTTCGAGAAATACGAGCTCGAAAAGGAGCGCAAAAGGCTTGAGGAGCAGCGCGAGGAGGAGCTTTTCTCCCGCGACGCCGCAGACGCGAAAACGGCGGCAAAGGACGAATACGACGCGCAAAAGGCGTATCTGGACGCGGCGCAAAGCACGAAGGACAACACGGCGGCTCTGACGGAGTATACGACCGCGATAAAGGACGTTACAACTCAAAGCGCTACGAACGCAAAGGAGACGGCGGCTGACCTTGAGGGTGTGCAGAACAGCCTTGACAACGGCTGCGACAGCACGCGAATGTATACGAACTCGATAGGAAATTACACTAATGTGATGTCAAATGTCGCGGCGGCGATGCAGAGCTTCGTGACCACTTTGTCGGCGGCGCGTGCTAACGGCGGGGTGTCGAACTACGACAACAGCACGAAAACGCAGAACGTCAACGTTGTAATGCAAGGCGCGGCGCAGTCGGTAAATCAGATTGTAAACCGCGTAATAAAGTCGCTTTCGGAAAAGTTATAGGGGGGTGTAGAATGGCAAAGATAACGTTTCACAACAATCAAAACGGCTTGGAATACACGTTCGCGGCGGACACGCCGCGGGCGCTGCTTGTCGAGTTTGACGGGAACTCGCTGGGCGCGGAGTTCGTGCAGTTCAAGCCCGTGGGATTTGACGGCTCGAAAACAAGCTCGTATTCGCTCAACGCGCGCACTATCACGTTCACCGCCGACTGGTACGCAGTGGAGAGTGGGAAACGCTCCCGGGAGAAGGCGCTCGCGGAATGGGAGAAAATGCAGTACACGTTCGCGCCGGGTGCTGTAGGTCTGCTCACGTGGACGAACGGCGTTAAGACGCGCACTATTGAATGCTATACTAATGAAATCCCCGAGCTTCGCGAGAAGGCGCGGGGGCTGTTTTCCGCGGAGTTCACGCTCACGGCGGACTATCCGCTTTGGCGCGGCGAGGAACATTCTGTTGTATTGTCGCAAGCGAACACGGATTATGTAATCACAAACACCTGCCCGATAGCCGTGCCTCCGATATTTACGGTGGAGGCAAAGTCTTTAGTCGTCAGAGTGAACGGCAATTTTATAGCTTTAGGTTCTAACGACACCTACTTGTACAAGCTGCTGCTTGACTGCGAAAAACGCTGCGCTGTCGGCTACTACTCCGCAAGCAGCTATGAGGCCGCCCACGAGGCGGATTATAGCCGTTACGTAAACCCGGAATTCTCATACCCCGTTCTTACGCCCGGTGAGAATATCGTGCGCAGCGAGGGCCCGCCGAATACAATTATAACTTGGCACGACAGATATTTGGGGGTGGGAAAATGATAATAAAAATGTATACAAGTTTGGGGAATTACTCGAAGGGAAATGCCCCAAAAGCTACTATCACCGATATAATCGAGTGGAGCTATGAGAAAAAGTTCTGCGGCGTGGGAACGTTCGAGCTGGTTTTGCCTGCGGTCTATTCGGGTATATCTTTGAGCCTAAATTATTTTCTCGTTGCGGACGGCGAGGCGTTTATTATAAAGCAGATTCAAAGCGACGATGAGCACATTACCATTTCGGGATACGACCTCAACGGAATCCTGCTTGATAGGATAACCGTCGCGAAGTCCGAGGACGGTAAGGACAGGGTTTCGGGGTCTACGGAAACCATTGTCAAGCACTTTGTTGACGCCAACTGCGTAAGCTCCGAGGACACATACCGCAACTTCCCGGGGCTCATAATCGCCGATGATTTGGAGCGCGGCATCGAGGACGACGCGGCTTCTCCGAGATTTGAGTGCGTGGCGGACGTAATCTCCGAAATTCTTTCCGCGCAGGGAATGGGGTGGAGAATATCCGCGGTGGTAAGCGGCAGTTCTTCAGAGGCAATGGTTTTTGATGTTTGCAAAGCGGCAACAACGTCAACAGTGGGATTTTCGTACAACCACGCGAATGTGAAGACCATAAAATCCTCGTCCAGCAACATTGATATGAAAAACACGCTCTATTGCGAGCTTGACGACGGTACGGTGCAGACATACTCAAAATCAAGCAAATCTGGGTTTGCACGCGTTGAGGACTACACCGACCTCGGGTGCGAGCTCGGAGAACTTTCCGTGTATGCGTCGCACGAGCTGGGCGAACGTTACAAGTCCGAGTCCTCCGTTACGCTGGAGAACATCAATCCTGCCGGGTATCTTTCCGAGCCTAAACAGTTCGATGTGGGCTGGAAAGCCACGGTGTATGACAATCAAAGGAATAAAACGTATTCTTCGCAAACTATCACCGCTATTAAGATAAAGCGATCGGGCAATGACACGGAGCTTTCGGTAACGCTTGGAGAAGCGCGCACAAAGCCGCTTGACCGCGTTGAGAGAAAGACTGCGGCAGCGGTTGCAGCGTGCAAAAGTATGTCGCCGGCGGTAAAGGACGGAGTTGCAAGCGGCGCTATAGGTGGCGGGCTTGGAATGATAGCTTCCGGCGGATATGATTGGGTGGGTATTGTAGGCGGAAACGGAATAAGGATTGCAGACCATAAACCCGGTTACGTGACAACCTCCGGTAATGGCGCAAATGCAGTAGATAATATAGCTCCCGGCGTTAAAATCTCGGTGCAGGACAAACACGACAAATCGAAGTCTTATGGTACAATGGAGCTCGGAAACAACGTATTTACCGTGAGAAGCAACCATACGACTAACAATACGAGCGATTATGATGTTTTGGTTGGTGGACCTGTGCTTCGGCTAAAAAGCCATTTGTATAAAACGGGAATAACACTTGCTAATGGAGGAGTCTGTACACTTGACTTAGGGACAGGAAGAACACTTAAGCTAGAGTTTGACAAAGAAAATCAAGCGCTCCATTTAAGGGGCATAAAACGCTTGTATATTGAGGACACAAAGGTCTTTGATATAGAAAACGACGGGTAAAACAGGAGGGCTAAAATGGAAAAAATAACAGCAAAAACAGTAGAGCTTGAGGGTGCAGAGATGAAAGTCGACGGCTTGTGCGGGCAGAACACCGCTATCATTAACCACAGCGGCGAGAAACTTTACGCGAGCGCGTTTCCGAACATTAAGGCGGGCGCGGACAACGTTATTGAGATACCGGCGGGAACTCGCGACGGGCTTAACGGCACTCACGGTACGGTCTATCTTCTTGGTTCAGGGCGCGTGGAGCTCCGCGGGACGGACTATGCCGTAAATTTTAGGATGCCGTCATCGTCCACGAGCGGCGGAGGCGGTGGCGGCGGCACAAGCGATGTTACAAAAGCGTATGTCGACGCGCAGGATAGCACAAATCTTGGCGTGGCAAAGGCATATACAGATGCGGCAATAAAGGAAATAAAGGAAGATGTGTCGGATAACGCCGATAATATTTCCGCGTTGCAAGCTGATATGACAGCGGCACAAAGCACAATTTCCGCGAACGCAGTAGCTATCTCTGCGGCGGACAGCAAAGCAGACGCGGCGCAGACCACCGCAGAAGCAGCCCAAGCTACAGCAGAAACCAACGCCGCCGGCATTGATGCGCTGGAAACGAGCAAGGCGGACAAGTCCGAAATCCCGACTTCGCTTCCCGCAAACGGCGGCAACGCTGATACGGTAGGCGGCTTCACGGTCGGCTGCGACGTTCCCGAAGACGCGGTGTTTACTGATACAGTAGTGGATATTTCGGGAAAAATGGATAAAAGCAATCCAACCGGTAGTGGGGCAGTTAGCATTAACCGAAAGAGTGGAACTGAGGTTGGTTATCGATCGGTTGCGATGGGGAGCGAAAATGAAGCGTCCGCTTATTATGCGGTCGCAATTGGGGACGCCAATGTAGCAGCCAACAATTTTTCAATTGCGCTTGGGACGGCTAACCAAACGAATGGTGTTGCGGCGACGGCAATCGGAGATATGAATGAAGCGGGTGGACCTGCTGCTGTTGCGCTTGGCAGTCATTGTGAGGCGAGTGGTGCGGCGTCGACGGCGTTGGGTAGTACCTGTACTGCTTCTGCTGACGGAGCAACAGCATCTGGATACTTGAATGCCGCATCTGGGTATTGTTCTACTGCAATAGGACAAAGTAATGTTGCTTCAAATGCCAATGCTGTTGCACTAGGATACGGAAATGAGGCATCTGGTGACTGCGCTGTTGCATTAGGAAATAGCAATTTAGCATCTGGGGATTTTTCTTTTGCGGAAGGTAATTCAACGGAAGCTACTCACATCTATTCTCAGGCGATGGGAAAAGAAACAAAAACCGGTCGGAATTTTCAACTAGTCATAGGAGGCTGGAATGCTGTAAGAGAATCCGCTATGTTTGTTATAGGTTGCGGATACCCGGAACAGCCTATTACCGTCTTTCGTGTAGACGAAACTGGTGATACATATGCTATAGGTGCATATCAAACCGGTGGTGCCGATTATGCAGAATACATCAAACCTTGGCACGATGACAATCCTAATGACGAGGATCGTCGAGGATATTTTGTAACTGTTAAAAATGGGCTTTTATATAAAGCTAATCCCGGAGATTACATCGTCGGCATCACGTCGGGAAATCCCTCGGTTGTCGGAAATGGTGACGAGGATTGGCTTGGGCGCTGGCAGCGAGATGAGTTTGGCGAACTAATCTATGAAGATGTTGAAGTTGACGACTTTTCTTACTCTGTAGATGACAACGGCAATAAATTAGCCATTAAATCGGGGTCACATATAGAAAAGAGAAAAGTGCAAGTTGAAAACTACGATCCAAATCAAAAATATATCGAACGAAAAAAGCGCCCCGAATGGGATTATGTCGGAATGATAGGGGTTCTGCCGCTGAGAGATGACGGCACCTGCGCGGCAGGCGGCTTCGCAAAATGCGGCGCGGGCGGTATCGCAACAGCGGCGGACGAGTGGGAGTGCCACAAGACGTTCTTTGTTATCGAGAGAGTAAACGAAAACGTCATCAAAGTCGAGATGAGGTAAGGGGGTGATACTGTGGATAGTACAGTGTTTTGTGCAATGATTTCGCTCGTCGGTACGCTGGGCGGTTCTCTCGGCGGCATTTTGGTGTCAAGCAAGCTGACGGCGTATCGCTTAGAACAGCTCGAGAAAAAGGTCGCGGAGCATAACAACTTCGCACGGCGGTTGCCGGTTCTCGAAGAGAAAATCGAAAGCCTGGAAGAACGCGTGGACGGCTGCGAAGCGTATCACAAGCAACCGCATAATTGAGGAGGTTTACTTAATGGACTGGAAAAGAAAACTCACAAGCCGGAAATTGTGGGTATCGGTCGCGGGGTTCGCCGCAGGGCTGATAGTCATTTTCGGCGGAAAGCAGGAAACAGCGGACAAGGTGAGCGGCGCGATTTTGAGCGGCGCGGCGGTTGTAGGGTACGTCCTCGGCGAGGGGCTTGCCGACGGAGCAAACAAGGATAAGGAGGAGTAATTATGAGCGACACAAGAATTAAGGGCGTGGATATTTCTTCGTGGCAGGAGGGTATTCCGTTCGACAAAATCAAGGCGGCGGGGGGTGAGTTTGCTTTAATCCGCGCCGGGTTCGGCAAAACAAAGGACAAGCAGCTTGACACATTCGTTACGGAGTGCAAGAAGCGCGGTATAAAGTACGGCTTCTACTGGTACAGCTACGCGCTGACCGTAGAACGCGCAAAGGAAGAAGCGGAGGCGTGCTTGCAGTACGTCAAGGACTATAATCCCGACTACCCGATTTACTACGACATCGAGGACAAATCCCAGATTAGCGGCTTGACGACGCGGACGCGCACGGATATGGCGATAGCGTTCTGCGAGAAAATCCGCGCGGCGGGGTTCGCGGCGGGTGTTTACGCAAACCCCTCGTGGTTTAATAATTACCTGTACAAAGCGGAGCTTATCTACGATTACGAGATTTGGCTTGCGCATTGGACGGAGAGCCCGAATACGCCGTCGCGCTACAACTTTAACCAGCGTGTGTGGCAGTGGGGGTTGGATTACATCGCGGATTACAATGTTGACGGCGATATATCCTTTTACGATTATTCCAACGGAAAGCCTGATACCGACGAGCCTGTTGTTCCCGAGGAGAAAGTGCCGCTTATCATCGAGCAGGGCGACACGGTTTACTTTAAGGGCGGCTCGCATTACGGCGCGTCCACGTCCGCAAAGCCCGTAGGGAGCAAAAAAACGGCGGGGCTTGCGCGTGTAACGGTAATCGCCGCCGACGGCGCTCCGCACAAATACCACCTTGTAGGTGTTGAGGGCGGCTCGGACGTTTACGGCTGGGTGGACGCGGATTTGGTACAGCCGTTGGAGGAGTACAACCCGAACGCGCTCGCCCTCGGAGACACCGTAAAGGTGAGACAGGGCGCGAAATCCTACAAGGGCGTTGCGCAGCCCGGCTGGTTGTACAAGGTTACACGCAAGGTTATGCAAATCGGGGCGGGAGTCGCCACGGATTACATCGTCATAGGCGACGGCAAAGACATCACAGACGCGTTCCACGAGGCAGACCTTATCAAGATTTGATACGGATAATACAAATTTGCGGCTTCCCGAAATTCGGGAAGCCGATTTTTTTGTGTAACCGGAGTATTAGTGAAAATCAACAAAAAATGAGTTTATCCTTATCAAGATGTCACATTTTAGAGCTTCATATAAAGAAATTTAATGAAAATATATTGCCTTTGTTGATGTGAAAATCATATTTTGTTCCCGTATTTACTGCTTTTCTCCAAAATATATTGAAAATGCATCTTAAAAATTATATTATAATAATTTATACATTATTGAATTTTTAATACTAGTAAATTATAACAAATAGTATGTCTTCTTTTTTGCCATTTTATTTCGATTTATGATATTTATATAAAGAATAAAACTCAGGAGGTTTATATGGCATACAGAGAATTGGACGTAATATTTGGAGCCGTTATGAAAAGCAAGCGCCAACAGCTTGGAATAACGCAGGAGAAGCTTGCTGAGCTTGCAGGAATTAGTATTGTGTACTGCCAAGACCTCGAAAAAGGGAAGAACCGTTCCAGTTGGGTGATTTGGTTGAAAATCTGTGTGGTTCTTAAGATTGACATAAATTGTATAATTGAGGATTACATAAAGCCGGAGGTAAACGAGGTCGGAGAAATCCTTGGTATGATGTTTTGATTTTGCTTTAATAGTTTAACGTGTTGGTTTTCTGCGGGTGGCGGAGAACCCCCTTTTGCTATGTGTAAAATCGCACAAATTCTGACGGATATTTTTGGCTAATCACACAAAAATCTTACACGTTGCGCAAAATTTCGACATCTTGCGCAGGGGGGATTGAAAAATATTCCAAAGTATACTATAATTTTTATATAGGTAAGATTTTTTATTCAGATAATTTGAAAGCAAAATAGAATTTTGCATAGTATTATTGGGTGTTATTAAGTACAATTACTAAAAAATGAAATTGTTTTGCAATAATTTGTTTTGATAAAAATAATTTGCGCATAAAAGTAATTTTTAAATTTATTTTAAGGAAATTAGGAGAGTTGAACGTGGATATAATAATCAATATTGACAATAGTAAAGTCGATAATTTTTCAAGTGAAGCTCTAGTAACATTAAAAAAACAAATCGAAAAACATATGGATGATATTGTAAATGAGGCACATTTAATTGAGGATGCTATTAGGGAGGATGGAGCTAGTATTGAAATTACCAGTAATATGGTATTGCAAGCAGTGCGTAAAAACAAAACTATTCGTAAAAAAAAATCAGATAAAAGATTACTTATATTTAAAATAATATCCTCATTTTCACTTTTAATTACTGGTTTTTTATTTGATTCAGAAGGATATCAAAATAATGTGCTAAAACTTATTTTATTTATAGTTTTTTTGGTTGTTGCTTGTGTGTCGACTGTGTTACAATTTGTTTTGGAAGAAAAGGAGTGAAAATATGACCGTTACATCAAAAAATCAGGAAATAGAAAAATGCCTCAATGAGTTATCGGGGGAGTATAAAGAGCTTTTATATAAAGCGTTAATATCCCGTTCCCAACCTTTAGATGATTTGAGTGTAAGCGAATTGTTGCGGTTAGATAACGAAATAAAAAAGCCTTTATCTAAAACATATCAAAGGCAGCAAAGGCAGCGTAAACAATTAGTCGTAATTGGTTTAACATATATATTGGTTGGTCTTTCTATAAGTTTAGTTTTAGGGGTAATTACAGACTCACTTAATTTCAGTTTAGACAATATATTATCTATTATAGCAAATGTTGTTTCTGTAATAGGATTACTGTTTACACTTTACTCTTGTGTTTCTAAAAATTTAAGACTAGTTAATAAAACGACAAAGAAAGAAGAGAATATAGTATTAGAATATGAAATCGTGGCAAATTGGAGAGAAATTGAAGGGATAGTAAAAGATATAAATGTTGGCACAAATGTCAAAGGAGGGTGTTCGGCAATTGATTTTTTGTTAGATAATAAATTAATTAATGAGGAAGAATACAAGGTTTTGAAAGTGTTTTTAAAATTACGAAACAGTGTGGTTCATTCTGATACTAATAATTGTTCTTATGACGAGATGAATACTATTATTGAACAAGTAGATAAAATTAAGAGTAAAATAAAAAAAATATTATGTGATTGAATCAATTAATCTATTAGAGTCAGAATCCCTATTGTTTGAAAAATGCTAGTATTTGTAGTCTGTTTAATTGTAGGTATAATCACAATTTAGTACCTCAATTTCGAAAAGGGAGAAACTGGTTCAAATTGGGTTGTTCTAGCTAATACATATCTTTTGCTTAAGGTTGGCGTTTCACACATATTATGTCCAAGATTAATGATGCGTGTGGAGAGAGGATACACATACAAATTTGTATAGACTATATGTATGGGATTCGGATGCAACGCCGCGGGAATTGTCGGCTGCCGCATAATCGACAGCCGCCGCGAGCGGCTTATCGCGATGCTGACAAACGTTTTCGTGCCGTGCAACGGGCGCTTCCCGATGATAATCACCATAATCGCGCTGTTTTTCGTAAGCGCGGGCGGCGCCGCGGGAAGCCTTTTGTCCGCGCTTGCTTTGACGCTTGTGATTCTGCTCGGGATTTTTATGACGTTCGCGATGTCAAAGCTCCTCTCCGCGACGGTCTTAAAGGGCGAGCCGTCGTCGTTTACGCTGGAGCTCCCGCCGTTCCGCCGTCCGCAAATCGGGAAAATCCTTGCGCGGTCGCTTCTCGACAGAACGATTTTTGTGCTCGGACGCGCCGCCGCGGTAGCCGCGCCGGCCGGAGCGGTTATCTGGCTCCTCGCGAATGTTTCAATCGGTGACGCGACGCTGCTCGGGCACATCACGGCGTTTCTTGATCCGTTCGGGAAATTCATCGGAATGGACGGCGTTATCCTTGCGGCGTTTCTGCTCGGAATCCCCGCAAACGAGATAGTAATCCCGCTTTGCGTAATGGCGTATATGGAGCTCGGCAGCCTGTCCGAGCTGGCTCCCGCGCAGATGCGCGAGCTTTTTACGGCGAACGGCTGGACTTGGATAACGGCGTTATGTGTGATAGTCTTCACGCTGATGCACTTCCCGTGCTCGACCTCGCTGCTCACGATAAAAAAAGAGGCGGGCGGCTGGAAATGGGCGGCGCTGGCGTTCGTTATCCCGACGGCGTGCGGCGTTTTGTTTTGCGCCGTCGTCGCGAATCTGGCGAAACTGTTTGCGTAAAAGAAGAGCCAACCGTGCGGGTTGGCTCTTATGCTTTATTTACTGCATTTTGTTGAGGACGTGCTCCTCAAACTCCTTCGGCAGGCGGAGGTTGTATTTCTCTACGTGGTAGGCGAGGTCGCTCCACCACGAGAACTCGCCGTCGTCGAAAAGAGTAAGGCTGAACTCTCCCGGTATTCTTTCGCCTGTGAGCAAATCCCTCGAAACCTCAACGCTCACCATAGTTGCCTTGCCGTTGTGTCGAAGATAAGAAACGATTTTGTCTTTTCCGTTGTACGGCGATTTCTGAAAACAATCCTTTATTGAAACGCCGTTTTCAGCGCCGTATTCCGAATAATTGCACAATCTGATCATACTATCCCCTCTTTCTTGGCTTAAATTCTACCCATTTACCCGTTTGATGAATATTTTTTCGTTCATCCGATGTGCTTGTGTTCCATATTTCGGAAAGCACTCTGTTGTCGCTGATAAACATATTCCCGTCAATATCAACGCGAACTATCTCCGTTGGGGCTAACACCGCAACACCCAATTCATCGGCAATTTGTTGAGCGATGCCGTCCTTCAGCGCGCCCGTTTGGCACGCTATCAAACGGATAGGCTTTCCGCAAAATTCACGGGAGATTCTGATAAGCTCCGCGGCTTCCTTTGCGTTATAAGCCCACTCCTCGCCGTCGTTGCCAAAAACCAGCAGCTCGGTAGGCGATCCGTGTATAATAATGTCGCTGTATCCGTCCAAAGGCTTGATCTTCGCCGCGTTGCGAAAAAGCATATCGTTGGGATTTACAAATCTGCTTGATAATTCCATGTCATTACTTCCCGATATTTCTTTCTGTTTCTATTATACCATAGAAATCAAGATCTGTCAACTATTTAAAGAAATTTCAATCCCTGACAATATTCGTCGGCATTTGAAAATTGTAAATTTTACATTGTAAATTGCTCAAAAACCCCTTGACAAATCCCAAAAACCGTGATATAATATAAAATTGAAAACCGATGATCAAGAGTAGTAACAACAGCCAATGCCTTTCAGAGAGCCGCAGAGGGTGGAAGCGCGGCAGGTACGCTTTTGCGAATGGACTTGAGAGGGCAATCCGAAAGCCTGTTTTTTACCGGAGCGCGTAAACGTGGTTCGGCGAAAAAGCGGAAAAGTAGGTGCGACGTTTGCGCGCGTTAAGCGTTTTGAGTGTGTCCTTGCGATTGCGGGGGCAAATTTGGGTGGTACCGCAGGAGAAGTCTTGTCCCATTTAGATTGGGGCAATTTTTTTGTCCCGAATAATAGAACGGTTTTCGGAAGAAAGTGCTTTCTGTTTCCCCCGCCTGCGGCGTGGAAAACAGGGGAAATTTTCAACCCGATTGCCAAGTGAACAAAAGGAGAACAACTATGAAAAAGACACTTACAAAAATTTTCGGCGGCTTGCTGGCGCTTGCCGTTGGGCTCACGGGAATGACCGGCTGTTCGGACAACGCGGGCTCGAAGAAGTCCGGCGAGCTGAAAATCGGCATTATCCAGTACGCGCCGCACCCGTCGCTTGACAACTGCTATCAAGGAATTAAAGAGGGCTTGGAGGCAAGCTCCTTCGGCGAGAAAATCACGATCGATTTGCAGAACTCACAGGGCAGCACCGAAACCGCCGACCAGCTCGCGAAGAATATGGTGGCGAGCAAGTACGATATGATTTTCGCAATCGCGACTCCCGCCGCTGTTTCCGCGTATGCCGCGGCTAAGGACAGCGACATTCCCGTGATTTTCTGCTCCGTTTCCGACCCCGTTGCCGCGGGACTTACCGAAACAATGGATAAGGGGCTTGATACCTGCGTCGGCACGTCGGACGTTCTGAACTTCGACGCGCAGCTTGAGCTCATCACCGCGCTCCAGCCCGACGTGAAGAAAATCGGCGTGCTTTACACAAACACCGAGGCGAACTCCGTTTCTCACCTCAAGACGTTCAGAGAGGTGTGCTCCAAAAATAACATCGAGGTAGTTGACCAGAGCGTTTCCGGCGCTGCGGATATCCCGCAGGCTGCGACGGATCTTGCGTCTAAGGTAGACTGCATCAACAACTTCACCGATAATAACGTCGTAAACAACCTCAGCGTTCTTCTCGAAAAGGCGAACGCCGCGGGAGTTCCCGTTTACGGCTCCGAGGTTGAGCAGGTAAAGAACGGCTGCATCGCTTCTATGTCTATCGATTATGTGGAGCTCGGCAGAAAGACCGCCGCAATGGGCGTTGACGTGCTGAACGGCAAAAAGTGCTCCGATATGGGCGTTATGATAATCTCGGACAGCACCCCCGTAGTAAACACCGAGGTTCTCGAGAGATTTAACATCACCGTGCCCGACGCATACGCAAACGCCGAAAAAGTAACCACAAACAAAGAATAACATAATTTCTTCGCGCTTTCCGAAAAATCGCAGAGAAAGCTTGGCGGTGAAATCGAGAAAAATACCGTTATTCTCCCCGCCGCAGGCGGGGAGAATAACAAATAATATGATGCTATGAGAGGAGGCTAAGCCCGAATGGATGTGTTAATAAATACCATAATCGGGATTTTTGAAGAGGGCTTGATGTACGCGCTTCTCGCAATGGGAATGTACATCACGTACAGTATTCTGGACTTCCCCGATCTGTCCGTTGACGGCACGTTCCCTCTTGGAGCGGTGCTGACGGGCGTGCTTATCCTTCACGGCGTGAACCCCTGGCTGTGCCTGCTTATCGCGTTCGCGGCGGGCATGATAGCGGGAATGTTCACGGGGATTATGAACGTAAAGCTCGGGATAATCCCACTGCTTTGCGGAATTATAATGTACACCGCGATGCTCTCAATAAACTTCGTGCTGATAAAAGCGGGCACGGGAGGCGCGGCTATCGCGTCGTTCTTCACGAAGGATTCCATATTCAACAGCTCTCTCGCGACGGTTATCCCGAAGAACATCGGCGGCTTCGCGCTGCGAACAACGTTAATCTCGCTTATTATCGTTATCGTCTGCAAGATACTGCTGGATTTGTACCTCAAAACCAAAAGCGGCCTGCTCCTCCGCGCGACTGGAAACAACGAGCGCTACACCGTAATGCTCGGCAAAAACCCCGGGACAATCAAGATTCTGGGGCTGATGCTCGGCAACGGCTTTTCCGCGCTCGCGGGCTCTGTCATCGCGCAAAGCAAGGGCAGCGCCGACCAGAATATGGGCGTCGGAATGGTGGTTCTCGGGCTTGCGTCCGTTATTATCGGTGTAAGCCTGTTTAAGCACGCGCGGTTTATGAAGGGCACCACAATGGTAATTCTCGGCAGCCTTATTTACAAGGCATCGTATCAGATAGTGCTGAAGCTCGGCGTGCCGACGGAGCTTAACAACGCGATAAAGGCGGCGATATTCCTGCTGGCTTTGGTTATCGGCGGAGGGCATTTTTCAAAGTTTTTCGCGAAGTTCGTTAAATCGCCGAAGAGCGATGAAAAATCGTCTGTTGAATAGGGGGAAATATGGTTAGATTACAGAATATTGACCTCGTGTTCAATCGGGGAACGATAGACGAAAACCGCCTGTTCGAGGATTTTAGTTTGGCGGTGGAAAGCGAGGAGTTTGTCGCGATTGTCGGCTCGAACGGAAGCGGCAAAACGACGCTTCTGAACCTGATTTGCGGCACGATGCGCCCCGACCGCGGCACGGTGTTATTAGGCGGCGCGGACGTTACGGCAATGCCGGAGTTCAAGCGAGCGAAGCGAATAGGGCGCGTGCTTCAGGACCCGAAAATGGGAACCTGCGCAGACCTCACGATTTTGGAGAATTTGTCGCTCGCCGACAACAAAAACAAGCCCTACGATTTGCGGAACGCGGTGAATAAGCAGCGCGAGGATTACTACAAAACGCTTCTCGAAACGTGCAGTATGGGGCTTGAAAACCGTATGGGGACGCTTGCAGGGGCGCTTTCGGGAGGTCAGCGGCAGGCGCTCGCCCTGATGATCGCGACAATGAGCGACATTGACCTGCTGATTCTCGACGAGCACACAGCGGCTCTCGACCCGAAAAGCTCCGAAACTCTGATGCAGATTACTCAGCGGGTTGTCAGCGAGAAGAAATACACAACGCTTATGGTTACGCACAACCTCCGCTTTGCCGTGGAATACGGCACAAGGCTTATTATGATGCACAGCGGCAGCGCCGTTATGGATATTGACGGCGACGCGAAGCAGCGGCTCAAGGTCGATGATATTCTTGGGAAGTTCAACGAGATTAGCATAGAGTGCGGAAACTAACCAAACGCAATTTTCCCCGCGAAATATTTCACGGCTTCTCCCCGCCGCAGGCGGGGAGAAGCCTAACTCAAAGCATTTTCCCCGCCGAAGGCGGGGAAATTTTCACCGAAAAGAGGACGAGGACGATGACAAAACTTGAGGTCTTGCGAAAATATTTCGGGCATAGGGCGTTCCGCGGGGGACAGGAGCGGCTTGTCGACTGTATTCTCGGCGGCGGGGACTGCCTCGGCGTTATGCC
>CAYSHU010000021.1:0-3137 GCA_964430965.1 uncultured Ruminococcus sp.
GCGTTTGCAACGAAAATCTGATGTTCCACGGCTGCATACCGATGGACGAAAACGGAAGTATGCAAAGTCTGGAAATAGGCGGTGTAAAATACAGCGGAAAACCGCTGCTCGACGAGATCAATTTGCTGGTAAACAAGGCGTTTTTCTCCGGTGATAGCTACGCCCGGGATTTTATGTGGTATTTGTGGTGCGGGGCGCGCTCGCCGCTCTACGGCAAGGATAAGCTCGCGTTTTTCGAGCAATATTTTATCAACGACAATGAGCTTTGCAAGGAACACTACAACAGCTACTACGAATTCTCCGAAAACGAGGAGGTCTGCCGTGATATTCTGAAACAGTTTTTCGTCGATGAAGAGCGCGGGCATATTATAAACGGCCATGTTCCCGTAAAGATAAAAGACGGCGAAAGCCCCGTGAAAGCCAACGGAAAGCTCTTTGTTATCGACGGCGGCATTTCAAAGGCATATCAACGCGCAACGGGTATTGCGGGCTATACTCTGATCTATGATTCACACAGCCTCAGTCTTGCCGAGCACAAGCCGTTCGTTAGTGAAAATGGAGGCGAAAGTCCCGTGATACGTGTAGTTGAAAGACCCGAGAGCCGCGCGAACATCTCCGATACTGACAAGGGCGCGGAGCTTGCCGAGCAGATATGCGACCTGCACGAGCTGCTTGAGGCTTATCGCAGCGGTGCTGTCAAAGAGCGCGGATAAGCGGAGCCGGGATAAAATATCGGCAGGTGAAGCTCGTTCGGCGAAAGATCTCGAGATTTATATGCTGATATATTTATAATTATATATTAGGGAGCAGGGTTTTTGTCAACATTTCAAAGCGCGTCTTCCGAACAGTCGATTATCAATGAGATCCTTATGGGGATTTTTGTTATCTGTATATGGTTGAAACGTAGATCTTTATGATAACGTTGTCACAAAAACGGCAGGCTTAGGCAAAAAGAAATTTGTTGTTCTTTATAACATCTATCAAATAACTAATGAGGTGTTTGAAATATGGGATATGAATATTTGATAGTATCGTTCGCGTCAGCTTTAGCGGGGATCGGCACCGGACTTGTGGGGCTTTCCGCCGCCACTGCTATGGTTCCTCTGCTTATTGTGCTTTGCCCGACCTTCGGCGGCGAACACGGCGCGTTTATGGCAACGGCGATTGCTCTCGCAAGCGATATCCTCGGCTCCGCCGTCACATCGTTTGTTTATGCCAAAAACAAGAAAATCGATCTGAAACACGGATGGATACTGCTGACTTGCATCATCGGTATGTGTACAGTCGGTTCCGTAGCGGCATACTTTACTCATCAGATAGTGCTTGGGAGCTTTTCGCTTTTTCTTTGTGTGGCTATCGGTATCCGTTTCCTTGTAAAACCCGAGTCAAAAGAACGCCCCGCAAAGGACGGGACGATAAAGCTGAGCCTGAAAGAAATTGCCGTATCGCTTTTTTTCGGGCTGACTATCGGTTTTGGCACGGGATTTTTCGGTTCGGGCGGAGGTATGATGATGCTGATCGTTTTTACCGCAATGCTCGGCTATGACCGCAGAACCGCTGTGGGTACATCCACCTTTATTATGACGTTTACCGCGCTTATCGCCTCGATCAGTCATATTATGATAGAACCCGCGATTTTGTTTGAATGTTGGAGCTATCTGCTGCTTTCTGTCGCAGTTGCAACTTTCTTTTCTCTTGTAAGCGCGCAGTTTGCGAACAAGATCAGCGGCAAAGCGGTCGGCTATGTCACCGGCGTGATCTTGCTTGCGCTCGGCTTATCAATGACTATCATAAATAACCTTGATAAGATCAAAGCCGTGCTGTAAAACGTTGTCCGAATTTACACGGTTTAAACAATTGGTGTTTTATCGAAAAGATTTTTTGTCAATGTTTCACACCGGTCAGCAAAGGCTTCAGGCTTCGCCTTTCGTGCTCGCCTTCAGCTCTTTGCGAGGGCGCGTTTTTACTTCACCGTCGATAGGTTGATTTTTTCAAAAATCTATTTGGTCACGATGTCACACTTTGATTATCGCCAAATGGCTTTGCAGAGCCATTTGGCGATTTTTATTTTTGCCGATTTTTCGTTTTGTCCGCTACTTGTCCGCTAACATGATGTTAGCGCAGTTGCTCCAAAAGTGAGACACGATGTCACGCAACAAAGGGCAACAGGCGCAATTTAGATTTTTTTAGTATCGGCGTTCTATGCACGTTGCTTGTCTTGCAAGAACCCAAAGGCTCCGTCCATAGTTTCGGCTACACGGAATTGCGCCGTTTGGAACATATGGGAGTAGCAATTTAAAGTCATTTGCAGCGCTTATCGCAGCGGTCATGCTTACGGGTTGTGCCGCAAAATACGAATATGCCGAACAAGAGGCGTTTGATAATACGGTGTATGACCGTGAAAGCGCGGGTATTCGCTTGGAAGATGATTTTTACGGATACTGCAATTTTGATTTTCTGTATACTAATGATATACCGTCCGATATGCACGAATACAGTTACGGGCAGCTTGTCGGCGCTCAAATAGACAAAATTTTTTCGGACGAGATACTTTCGATTGCCGGAAGCGATACCATATATCCGCCGGGCAGCGATGAACAGAAGATTCACGGTTTCTATTTGCAATATCTTGATGACAAAACAAGAGATGAGGTCGGGCTTGCACCGCTTGAAAGGGGGTTTTACGGCGATTGAAGAAGCGCAGACTGCTGCTGAATTTGTCCGTACCTGCGGTCTGCTTTATACGGAATACGGCGTGGCTGTCTTTGCCATGCAAATTATATTCGGCGGGTTTGAGCTGTTACTGCTGTATTTTCTGCACACCGCCGCGGCATTTATATTGCTCACGGATAAGCGCGGGAGGTCGCTTCTCCCGCTGATATTTGCGGAGGTGTTTTCCGCAAGCCTTATCAGAAGTATGCAGACGGCTGTTTTCTCAGTCACAAGAGGAGCGGAACGGAGCTTTGAGCAGGTCACGCTGCTGTATCTCGCAAGCGATATCATCGCCGCATTGTTTGTCCTGCTGCTGAAAAGACTTGTCCGCGGCGAGGACAGAGAAGCGCTTGGAATAATGCAGCAGCTTCTGCCGGCGGGTATTGTTTTTTCATCGGCAGCACTTGTGAGCGGCAGCTTTACTA
>CAYSHU010000021.1:3147-17994 GCA_964430965.1 uncultured Ruminococcus sp.
ACGTCCCCGATGTTTCGCCCGAAGCGGCTGTTCCCTCGGTGATGATGCTGATGTCGGTAACGGTTCTGTTGCTGCTTTCGGTAAAACAGCAGCAGGCGAAGCGTTTTCGCGAACTGAGCGAATTGAGTGAAAAATACATGACCGCACAGGCTAAGCATTTCGAGCGGAGCAGAGAAGCCGACACGGAAATGCGTATGCTGCGGCATGATATGAGAAATCATATCACGGCGATGAACGGGCTTTATGATTCGGGAAAAACCGTCGAGTTAGGAGAATATCTGAAAGAGCTCGGGGCTGCCTTTTCCGATACGCAGTATGTCAATATCACGGGCAATGAGATAGCCGACGCGATAATTTCCGAAAAGAAAAAATATGCCGAAATGAATGGCGTAAGTCTTGTGACCGAGGGAAGTCTGAAAGGCTTGGAAATCGGTGCGGTCACGCTTTGCACGGTGCTGTCCGATTTGCTTGATAATGCCGTAGAAGCCGCCGCACAGACCGAAACCCGGCGTGTGGTAACGCTATCCGCAACGAAAGCGGGCAGCTTTTATTACATTTGTATAAGCAACCCGACATTGAATGATATTTATGCTTCAGCGGATATCCCCACAAGTAAACCCGAAAGCTCGGGGCACGGGCTGGGATTGAAAAGCGTCAGGAAAGCAATCGAGAAATGCGGTGGGACGTTGGAACTTTCCTGCAAGGAAACGTCATCGGGATATACCTTCACAGCTGAGGTGATATTGTCGCCAAAATAAAAAACACGGCATATTACTGAGTTTTTCTTTTAACCGCAAAGTATTTTCCCGAGCATATCAGATGTGCAATTCCAAAAGTCAATAACCTTCAAACAAAGTCAAAGAACTCATCATTTATTTGCTTTTTTCAGAATTTCCGCAGCTCCTTTCTCCGATAATTCTTACATCTAACAAAGAACCGCGCCAAGCAAAAGCTCGGCGCGTTGTTTTCGGATAAAGCGGTTATTAGCTGGCTGTCAGCATCGGTAAACCTTGAGAATACCCCAACCTCTGCGAATTATTAAGTCGACGCACAGACTGCCATTTTCAGCCAAAGAACAAGGCGGAATCTCTCGATTCCTGTCCCGGTGTTTAACCTGCCCGAGCGCAGTACAGCTTAACGTGCCGCCACACGGTGAGTGCTTCTCTCACGATTACATTATACACATTTTATTTTGTTTTGTCAACCCATTTTTTCAAAATTTCCGACAAGCCAAGTGACATTTGCTCACGTCTTGACAACAGCCTTGATTTATGCTATAATTGAGAAAAGCGTTGTATAAAGTGACCGATAGGGGTAACGTATGGGTAATTCATTAAAAAAATTTGCAATAGTATTTTTAGCTTTTCTAATGTGTTTGTCGGGCTGCAAAAACAATGGCGCAATCGTTGAAGAAAACGCCCTCTCCTCGGATTCCGAAGCTGAATTTTCCGATTTATCGTATTCAAGCGATAATATTGTACAAAGCGAAGCCCAAGAGGATTTGTCGGAAACCGTTTCGGACAAGCCGACTTCGCCGAACGGCGAGGTTTTGGGTGGCATTGATAATGGAAACGAAGCCTCGCTGACAGTTATTCTGCGCGATGAGCACATCTATGATTTTTGGTTTTCTGACGGGACGAAAGAGAGCCTGATTTTAAGCTCTAACGTTCTTAACGGCGGATTTCGTAAAAGCAATATCGACGGCAAGGATTTTTTGATCGTTTATGAGCAGGTGATAGGACACGCTTATCCCGCGGATATTGTAACGATTATTGACGAAAAGCCCGAGATCATATCGGCTATAAATTACGAAACGGATTATTCGGGGCTTTTTTATTCGCCGTCTGGTGAAATAGTATGCGTGCGCGGCGAGGGGATATCAATAGGCTCACATAACGTCATACCTTATTACTGGAATGATGAGGCGGTTGATTTTGTTCCGTATGCCGTTAAAGAAATCGGTTTGGACGAATTAAAGGCGCTTGATACTCAAAACGTTGTTGAGGACTTGAACAATGTCGTTTCCGTATATCAGCGTGACAATGGTCTTGTACACGTGAATTATAACGTCTCCGAAAACACATCATTAAATGCTTTGATAACGGCAAGCAGAACCTATGTTCAGACAGAAAGTGGGCTTAGAAAATACGATTTTGATAAGGACGCCGCTTATGGGCTCTTTTTGGAATGCTTGCAAATCGCCGAATAAAAATCAGAGCCTGTTCGGATCTCGAACAGGCTAAAAAACTTGACAAATCCCGACAATTCTGCTATAATAAAGACGGCAAATTTGCTTTTAGAACAAGGAGTGCGTGTTTGAATTAAATACGACAATTTAGTGACCGAAAGGGCGGCTTATGAGAAATTCAACAAAAAAATTTGCAATAGTATTTTTAGCTTTTCTAATGTGTTTGTCGGGCTGCAAAAACAATGGCGCAATCGCTGAAGAAAACGTCACATCCTCGGTTTCCGAAGCGGAATTTTCCGGTTCGTTGTATTCAAGTGATAATAATACTCAAAGCGAAGCCGTCCCCGAGAATAATCCTACTTTTTCAAGCGAGGCGCGGAATTTGAAAACTGTTGATTTCAGCAGCAAACAAAGTGCTCTGAAGGATTATATCAAATTTGCTCGCTCCGAAATAAGAAGCGGTTTTTTGGACGGAGACGAGTGCGCGATCACACTTCGGAACGTTTACGGCAATGAAAAGCCGGAGATGATAATTGCAAATAGAAAAAAACGACCGTCTGTTACTCACGAACACTATTTCACCACAGATGAGAATAGTGAACCTATTTATTTAGGAGAATTCTGGTGGGTTCACAATGCTTTCTATACTGATGGCGAATTTGTTTACGCAATTTGGCAAGATGAAAAGGAAATGGGAATAGCGGCAATGAAAATAGACAAACTTCAATACCCCATCGAGGACGAAGCTGCCCCCGATTTTGCCGAATATCAAAATAGTGACGCATTGGATTTTGTCAACAATACCCATATGAATTTTTTGCGGTATGACAACCGGGATTGGGATAGTGAAAAACAAAGCTGGAAAAATCCCGAAGAACTCGCCGCTATGTTTTACTACGAGGATTCGGGTTTATACGAGGCGTACCTTGTTTCAAAACGGGTATTGGATTTAGCAGCCTTTGAGATCAACGATTATATAAATGATGAAGGCAACCACATTCCTGCATATCCCCCCGGAGAAAACTATCTGGTTAGCAGGCGGGAATACGAGCAGATAAAGTCCAAGGTTTTTGAAATATTGACCGAAGTTACCGATGAACCCGTCATTTCAAGCGGCTGGATAGATATTGAAGATGTTAATAAGTGGATAGATTCTTTGGCATAAACTTAATCGCAAATCCACACAAGCCTGTTCGGATCTCGAACAGGCTAAATCACTTGACAAATTACACAAGCTGTGCTACAATGTAATATGGTGAAAATCGCTTTTGTGATAAAGAGGTGCTTGTTATGAAAACGATATGCAATGAGGTGTTTGACGAGGAGCGCGCGCTTTACGGCGAGCGTGATATTGTCGCGCGGAATTGCAGAATCGACGGACCCGCGGACGGCGAGAGCGCCTTCAAGGAATGTAAAAACGTCACGGCGGAGGGGTGTTATTTCAACCTGCGCTATCCGTTCTGGCATAACGACGGGCTGAAAATCAGCGGCTCGGAGATGACGGAGCTTTGCCGCGCGGCGCTTTGGTATTCACGCGATATCGCAATAGAAAACACAAAACTCCACGGAATAAAGGCGCTGCGCGAATGCTCGAACGTTGTAATTCGGGATTGTGATATCATCTCGCCCGAGTTCGGGTGGTCGGTAAGCGGGCTGGAAATGTCCGGCTGCACCGCCGAAAGCGAGTATTTTATGATGCGCTCTCGCGATTTGAATTTCACAAACGTGAATTTCACGGGAAAATATTCATTTCAGTATATCGAAAACTGCGTGTTTGAGGATTGCGATTTTGACACAAAGGACGCGTTCTGGCATGCGAAGAATGTGATCGTCAGAAATTGCGTCGTCAAGGGCGAGTATCTTGCTTGGTATTGCGAAAACGTGACGTTCGAGCGCTGTCGGATAATCGGCACGCAGCCGCTTTGCTACTGCAAGGGCTTGAAGCTCGTCGAGTGCGAGATGCTTGACACGGATCTGGCGTTTGAGAAGTCCGAGGTCGAGGCGTGCGTTACAACGCATATCGACAGCGTGAAAAACCCGCTTTCGGGGAAAATCTACGCGCCGTCTGTCGGGGAGCTTATCCGCGACGACGAGAGCTCCCGCGGCGAGGTTATCCTCTGCGGGAATTGCCGTTGCGCGTAACATGCTCGCTTAAACAATAAAAAGGGCTGCGCAAAGCGCGCAGCCCTTTTGTTATCCCAAATACTTCTTGACCGTCTGTATAATCCTGTCCGCCTTGAACGGCTTGACAATAAAATCCAGCGCGCCGACCTTCAGGCAGTCCACAACAATAAGCTCCTGCCCCATTGCCGAGCACATGATCACCTTGGCGGCGGGGTCGCTTTCTTTTATCTCCCGAAGCGCGTCGATGCCCATTTTCTTCGGCATTGTGATATCCATAATCACCAAATCGGGCTTTTCCGCGGCGTAGGTTTCGCACGCCGCCTCGCCGTCGCTTGCTTCTACTATATTCGTATAGCCGTGCTTTTTAAGCGTATCTCGTATCAGCATACGCATAAAAGAGGCGTCGTCAACTATTAAAATCTTGTTACTCATTCGATACCAACCATTTCGTTTAAGTCTTTATCCCACAATCGAGATTATTATATCCGCTTCCTCCCCTTTCGGGGAGAAAGCCGAGGGTTTTAAATTGACCGTTTATTTTCACGTACACTACATTATAGCAGATTTTTTGGAATTTGTCAAGTCAAAAGCGCTTAAATGACGAAAAAAGCACTTATTTGACATATTCCTACTGAGATTTGAGGATTTTTTGGTATTTTTTACCACTTGAAAAGCTCTGCGGGCATTATGAATTCGGGCGAGCCCTCGCTGCCAGCGGCGACGGTGTATTCGTCAAAGACGATGACAAGCTGCCCGTTCGCGTCGATGAAGAACTCCTGGTCGGGGGAAATTTCCTTGAAGCACTCGTCGTCGCTCCAGATGCCGCCGGGGATAAAATAGCTTGCTCCTTGATATTCAACGCGAAACTCCATTTGGCGGAGAACCTCCGCGCTTATCTCGGCGATGTAGTCATAATCGTCGGGGAACAGATCGCTGAGCGAAAGCTCCAGACCCGTCGTTTTGTCGATAACGACGCAGCGGCTGAAATCCGCCGAGCCGCCGACGTTAAGCGTGCCGAAAAACCGCGCGGACAAAAGCGTTTTGTCGTCGATGTAAACGCGATAGCCCGCGTCAAGTGCCGCGCTGCCCTCGTATTTCTGGAGCGCGTATTCGCGGAAGATAGCCTGCGCCTCCGCGACAAAATCCCGTGCGGCATTATTCGCGATATCCGAAACAGAAGTATTTTCTCCCGAGAACTCGGGATATTTTATGTTCAAGCCGTTGTTGCCCCAGCCGTAGCTAAGCGTTTTCAGCTTGACGGAGAACACATCGGACAGCGCCGCGGCGGTTTTCGGAGAGAAGTTTATTATGCCGAGCGCGGAAATAACAAGCGCGAGAACCGCGGAAACAGCCTTCGAGCGCTTTTTGCCGCGTCCATAGGTCGCGTCCTTCTCAGAGCTCTCTCCGTCTAGAGCACGGAAAATCTCGGCGCAGAAGTGGAACTCGCCGTTTTCATATTTGCAGCAGATAAAGCCGTCGTACTTTTCGACGGTTTTTTTGACGCTTCTGAGCCCCAGCCCGTGCCCGTCAGCGCGGGGAATAACAACAGGAAGCCCCTCGTTGTCGAGCTCTGTTTCCTCGGCACAGGAATTCCTGACGGAAATTTTCAGCTTGCTGTTGTCGGAATACTCGGTGAGCAAGTCAATATAGCGCTCGTTTTCGGGGCATTTTTCGCACGCGATAAGCGCGTTTTCAAGCGCGTTCGCGAAGATAACGCAAACGTCCGGGAGCTCAAACGGAAGCTCCTCCGGAACCGAAACCGAAGTCTTCATGCGGCAGGAGAGCTTCTCCGCGCGGCTTATGTAATCCGCAAGCAGTGCGTTTATCGCGGGATTTTTACAGATAAACGCGGGCGGCGCCGCCTCGGCGGTGACGTTCAGCGCCTCGATATAGTCAACAATTTCGCTTGAGTTATTTCGCCGCGCCATTCCGCTTAAAACGTTTAAATGATGCCGCATATCGTGGCGGTAAAACCGCCCCGCGTTTACGCTTTGCAAAAGGCTGTCAAAGCTCTTTTTCTGTTGCTCCAGGCTCTCGGCGAGGAGCTTTTCCCGCGCGTTTGCCTCGGCAATTTTCGCGGAGTAAATAAGCAATCTCGAAGCGATAATGAAAAACGCCAGCGCCGTTATTACGGTGATAAGCACGGCGATATCCGAACCAACATCGCCGCCGTTGAAGCTGATGAAAATCATCAGGAAAAACGCCGCCGTCGGGAGCAGGAGGATCAAGTGCCGCCGCTCGCTTAAATTAAAGCTGCCTATGCAGGCTCTGAACGGCCCGCGAAGATAACGCACCGCAACATCTCCTCCGCCAAGCGCCAGCAAAAGCACAAGCACGATTTCAACTACCGCGGCTATGTTCGTGGGGATAAATGAAGCCGTCATCAGAAAAACCATTCGTATGCGGCTTGCGGCAAGCGAAGCCAGCGACGCTATTGAAAACGCCGCCAGTGCTTCTGAAATCACACATTCCGACAAAACAAACGCGCAGACTGAAAACGGCAGATACGCGAGAAGCGGCATTAAGGTCAGCGCCGCCATTCCCTTGCCGTTTAACGTGAGTATTGCCGCCGCCCCGCAGGAGCACAAAATCACCGCGGAGTAAACGAAAACCCGCGTTTTCAGTGAAAATCGCGGCTTTAAAAGCGCAAGGCAGAAGAAAACGTACAAGCCGAAAAACGCCGCCTCGGAAACAAAGGCTGAAACCGCCGTAATTGTTGCAATCATTTCGTCACCCCATTATTTCTTGCCCGCATTTCGCCCTCGATGTACTGCCGCCGCGCGGCAATGAATTTTCTCGTGATTTTATAGCGCGAGCCGTCGCACATTATAAACTCATCGGTTTTAAGTCCGCGGATATTCTTGAAGTTTACGAGATAGCTCGCCGAAACGCGCACGAAAGACCCCGTTTTAATAAGCTCGTCGGCCTGCGCGTAAAACGGCTGCTTCTGATAAACCGTGTCGAGCTTTCTGCCATTTTTCATATGGAATGTAAGGCGATGCGAATAATATTCCACGGCGATTATTTCCGCCGCGTCCACGCCGACAATTCCGCCTGCGGTTTTGATTGAAATCGTCTGAGGAAACGGCGTTGTCTGACCCAGGCACCCGTCAAGCTCCGCAAACAGCCTCTCGTTTGAGAACGGCTTTATGAGATACGAAAACGCGTGTACCTCAAACGCGTCCAGCGCGAATTCCTTTGACATGCTGATGTAAATCACCGCGGAGTTTGCGTCGCGCTCGCGGAGCTTCTTGCCGAGATTTATTCCGTCCACGTCGGGCATTACAATATCGAGCAGATAAACCGCCTTGTTTTCGGGTTTTTTCTCGGGCTTTTGCTCGGAGAACCGCAAAAGCTCCTCCGAAGATGAAAAGCAGAGTTCCTCGCCGACAATGCCGCGGCTCGTGATATATTCCTCGATAGAGCCGCGGAGCGCTTCTAAATCGGCGGCGTTATCGTCGCAAAGGATAAATGAGGTCTTAGGCAACTGCTTCTCGCCTTCTTTCACTTTTTGTTTATTATCTCGTCCAGGGTTTTCATAAGCGTGGGGATATCGATCGGCTTTGGAACGTAGCCGTTCATACCCGATTCCATTGCTTCTTTTCTGTCCTCCTCGAAGGCGTTTGCCGTCATCGCGATAATCGGCGTTGCCGACTTTATCGGGTCGTCCAGGGCGCGGATCGCTCTTGTCGCCTGATAGCCGTTCATAATCGGCATCTGAACGTCCATTAAAATCGCGTCGTAGGTGGCGGCGGGCATTTCCTTCATACGCTCCACCGCTACGCTGCCGTCGTCCGCGGTGTCGATTACAAAGCCCGCGCCCTCGAGAATTGTCTGCGCGATTTCCTGGTTCAATTCGTTGTCCTCAACGAGAAGCAGCTTCCTGCCCTCGAAGCTCAGCTCGGGCTCCTCGGGCTCTTCCTTCTTGGAATGTTCGGTAAACGGCGCGGCGAGAATGTTTCGCAGCTCCGAAGCGAAAATGGGCTTGGAGCAGAACGCCGTCACGCCCGCTTCTCTTGCCTCGGCTTCAATGTCCGACCAGTCGTATGCCGTGAGGATTATAATCGGAGCGGTGTCGCCGATCACGCGGCGAAGCCTTCTCGCAAGCTCTATGCCGTTCATATCGGGCATAAGCCAGTCTATCATAAACACGCCGAACGGCTCATTTTGTTCCATTGCGAACTCCGTGCGGATAATCGCCTCGCTGCCGAGCGTCGTCCAGTCCGGGTGAAGCCCGAACACGGAGAGCATTTTGCTGACGCTGACGCAGGTGTTCACGTCGTCATCGACGACAAGCGCACGCGTGCCCGCAAGCTCCTCAAGGGTCTGCGGTTCCTCGGCGGGTTCAGCCACACGGAATCTGAAGTTCACGATAAACTCCGAGCCCTTGCCCTCCTCGCTTTCAACCGTGATCGTGCCGCCCATCATATCTACGATGTTTTTCGTAATCGTAAGCCCGAGCCCCGTGCCTTGAATTCCGCTTACCGTAGAGGTCTGCTCGCGCTCGAATGGTTCGAACACGTGCTTTAAGAACTCGGGGCTCATACCTATGCCCGTGTCCTTTACGCGGAACTCAAACGACGCGAAGCCGTCCTCCGCCTCGTCCTTTTGAATAAGGCGGACGCTGACCATGCCGCCCGGCTTGGTGTATTTCATCGCGTTGCTCAGAATGTTGAGAAGGACCTGGTTCAAGCGCAGCTTGTCGCAGATTATCGTTTCGTTTATAACGTCATGCGAATCGATGTAGAACTCTAACTGCTTTGACTTCACGTCCGCCTGAACGATAGTCTTGAGATCGTGCATGATCTCGGGGAGGCTGGTTTCCTTCTCCTCGATCTTCACCTTGCCGCTTTCTATGCGGCTCATATCCAGCACGTCGTTGATAAGGCTCAGCAGATGATTTCCAGAGGTCATAATCTTGCTGAGGTAGCCGCTCACCTGCTCCTTGTTGTCGATATGCGTCGTCGCAAGCGACGTAAAGCCGATAATCGCGTTCATCGGCGTGCGGATATCGTGGGACATATTGTTGAGGAACGTCGTTTTGGCGTTGTTCGCGTACTGCGCCTGCTCGAGCGCCTTCGACAAAATCTCCTTCTGCTCCTGCTCCTTGCGCATAACCTCGTCGATATTTCTGAAGCCCGCGAGGATAAAGTCGCTGTGGGCGTTGTCGCTGCCCTTTATTTTGAGATACGTATACTGGAAATGGTGAACCTCGCCGTCATCGTTCATAATCCGATAGCTCCCGAAAACCTCTCCGTTCTCCTCCAGCTTCTCGCGGATAACGTCCAGCGAAAGGTCGCGCAGAAGCTCCTCGCGGTCCTCCTCGTGAACACGCGACTTGATGTACTTTTCGAGAATGGCGGCGTAGTCGTGCTCGGCGGTGCTGTCCTTCTTCAAGCCTTCGGTTACGTAGCCCTCCAGCTTGATGATACGCGCCGAGGCGCGATCCTCGCTTATTGAGTAAACGTTCGTGTAATCGCGGCTCAGCGCCTCGACAATCGCAAGCTGCTCGGACATTTTCTTGTTGGACTGCTCCGTTGTCATAAGCAGCTTTTTGTTCCACCTTGCTCTCAAGGCCAGCGCGACGATAACGAACACAGTAAGCGCCACAACAAAGAACGCCGCCAGCATAATCGCGGGGTTTGCCTTCATATACTGCCAGATGCTCATATCGCCTATCGTGTAGGTCGTGTAGTCCATAGCCAGCTGATTGAGTGTGTCGCCGGGGGTTTGCTTTATGCATTTGTTGAGGATCGTAAGCAGCTCGTGATCGGTGTCGACGCTTACATACATATTAAGCCGCGCGGTCATTCCGCTCAAGATATTATAATTAAGGGAATTTGTCGCATCGTGGTTTACGAATAACTGCGCCGAAAACGCATAAACATACGCAACGTCCGCCCTGCGGTCGAGCACGGCCCGGAGAGCCTCTTCTCCCGAGGCGTAGGTTATAACCTCGCAGCTCTCCAGAAGCTCGGGCGAGAGGTAATCACTGCCCTGCGATTTCGCGACGGCGGCGGTTTTTATCTCTCCCGAGTGGTCCGGCCTTACGACGCGCGCTATTCTCACGGTCATATAGCTTTCGGTGTTGAAGCCGCGATAAACCGCGTTCTCAACAATGCCGGAGCCCACGCTGCCGTCGGTGATGTTATCGATAACGACGCTTACGCCGTTTGTGTCGGCGATCTTGTGATAGTCCTCGTGGTTTTCGGGGACGACGACTTCATACGGCAAGTCCGCAAGCTCCATTGCTGACGCGAAATAATCCACGAGAATACCCTTAAGCTCGCCGTTTTCCACAAACGAATACGGCGCTCTGTCGTTCATCGCGGTGACGGTTATCTTCTTCTCACCCGATTTCACCTTGTCGATGTACTCAAGCTCGCGCTCCGTAAACGACAGCGCGGAGGAATAAACGGGACCGTAGTGCCTGTAAAACAGCGTGTTTTTCCAGTCGCCCTCGTTGATGTCCATTTGCTCTATCGCGTAGTTTATCTCATCGAGAAGCTTCGTATCGTTCTTTCTGACGATCGCGTAAAAATCCGCCTCCTCGATAATGTCAAGCGTCTTTTCGTTCTCGGATTTTCTCAGATCGCTTGACAGGATCGCGTCGACCTCGCCGCTTTGCAAAGCCGCCGCGAGCTCATCGGTGTCGTCGTATTCCTTTACGCGGTAGATAAAGCCGTTCTCCTCGGCGAACTCCGCGAGGCTTTCGTTCTGACTGCTGCCGGGTATCTGCCCGACGAGCATATCGTTGTAGGTTTTGTAATTGCCTCGGTGGAGCTTTGTGTTGTTGACTTTGATAGACAAAATCGTGCTGTTACGCCCGATAGGCAGCGAAAACGCGAAGCGCTCCTCACGGTCGGGGGTGCGGCGCGCGGAGGTAACAACGTCTATCTCGCCGCTTTCAAGCATCTCCAGCATATCGCCCCAAGCCCTGTCATAGCCCGTGTATTGAAAATTCAGCCGCGAGTACTCCGACACGAGATTTAAAAAATCAATTCCATAGCCCGTCAGCGTGCCGTTTTCGTCCTTCATATGATAGCCGTCAAACGCGAAAATGCCCGCCTTTACGGTGCGGTTGTTGGACTTCACCTCGTCAGCGGACGCGGCAAGGCTCGGCATAACAAACAAAGCCGCCGCCAAAAGCGCCGCCGCCAGCCTTTTTCCAAAATATGTTATTTTCCTTGAAATGCTCCCCATAATACATCTCCTTGAAAAATGTAGATAAATTCGGATCGCGAATTTTCGGTGGTGTTCCCACGCCTGCGGCGGGGAACACCCAAATCCGCGCTTCTTGAAAAATATGAACGGATTTTGTTCATTTGTCCGAAAATATAAATATACAGTTTAATTATATAATATTTTCAGCCGATTGTCAACCCTTTTTCGACGGAATTTGAGCCTTTATGCAAAATGCTTCGGGAAATCTTGACAAACTCGGCAAGCTATGGTATAATATAAGAGGTCAAATTTCTATCGAAATAAATTTATCGGAGGATAATTATGAAATACAAAATCTTATTAAACGGCAGAAACAGCGGACTTGTATCGGATTTTATACAGCATACCGACGCGTTTTTTGATACGCTTTCCACGTCGGAGTGCTGGCAGGATATTATAGGGCACTTCAAGGTTTTTCAGCCCGACGCGTATGTGTGCTTTGTCGAGCGCGAGTATGAGCGGACGATCAACACGATCAACAGGCTCAAGGAGGACGCGGACTATAACGGCGCGGCGATTGTCGTTATCGCCGACGCGGACACCTGCAACGCTATTGAGGCTACGTCGCGATACACCGCGAACGTTGTTATCCGCCGCCCGATAACTCCCGATAACCTTATGCTGAGAATAACGCGCTATTTTGACGAGCTGAACGAGGCGAAGGAGCGCGCCGAAGCGAGGGTCGCGGCGAGAAAAGCCGAGGAAGCGGCAAAGCAGGCGGCCCTCGAGGCGGAAGCCGCGGCAAAGCTGGCGGCAAGCGGCGAGAAGAAGCACATTCTCATTGTCGACGACGACCGCAACGTCCTCAAGCTCGTAAAGGCAGGGCTTGGCGATAAATACGAGATAACCGCGATGATAAACGGCGTTATGGTTGACAAGCTGATAGATACGAAAAAGGTCGACGTTATCATTCTCGACTACGAAATGCCGATAGAAACGGGCGCGGATATTTTCCGCAGGCTCAAGAAAAACCCCAAGGCGGCGCATATCCCGGTGTGCTTCTTGACGGGCGTTTCCGAGCGCGAGAAGATTTTGGAGGTTATGTCGCTGAAGCCCCACAGCTACTTGCTTAAGCCTATCGATATGGATATGCTCGCTTCGACAATCGTCAACCTCACGGAGTAATTACGGACGCTTCGATTTAACGGCGGTTTCCCGCCGAAGGCGGGAAACCGCGTGAAATCATATAGGAGATGAGAAAAATGGACAGCGAAAATAAGCTCCACCTTACCGACCTTATAGACAAGGATACGCTCCAGGCGATTCAGGACGCGTTTTCGGATATGACGGGTATGGCAAGCCTTACGACCGATGCGAACGGCATTGCTATCACCGAGGGCTCAGCGTTTACGGATTTTTGTATGAAGCTCACGCGGCCGACCGAAGAGGGACGCAAGCGCTGTGAGCGCTGCGACATAAACGGCGCGGAAATTACGAGGAAATTCGGGAACTCGGTGTCCTATCGCTGCCACGCGGGGCTTGTGGATTTCGCCGCGCCTATTATCGCGGACGGTGAGATAGTCGGTAGCTTTATCGGCGGGCAGGTGCTTGTAGAGCCGCCGTATATCCCAAGCATACGCGAAACCGCCGTGGAGCTCGGCATCGACCCGGACGAGTATGAGGCGGCAGTCAAGAAAATTCCGATAGTCAGCAACGAGCGCGTTGAAAAGGCGGCGCACTCGCTTTTCGTCATCGCGTCGACGCTTTCAAATATGGCTCTTAAAAGCTACGAGCTCCACAAGAGTAATCTCGAAATCGAAAAAGCGTCCAAAATGAAATCAGACTTCCTCGCGAATATGAGCCACGAGATACGCACGCCGATGAATGCGGTCATAGGGCTTGCCGATTTGGCGATGCGCGAGGAGATGCCGCCCGCGGTTCGCGAATACATACATCAGATAAAATCCTCCAGCAAGAATTTGCTGGTTATCATCAATGATATTCTTGACTTCTCAAAGATTGAAAGCGGCAAAATGGATATTGTGGAGGTGGAGTACGAGCCGCTTTCCGTTATCCAGGATTTGACGAGCATTGTAAACAGCAGAATAGGGGAGAAGCCGATAGAATTTACGATGGATATCTCCCACGAGATGCCAAAGCGGCTATACGGCGACAATGTGCGAATTCACCAGATTATCCTCAATTTGCTTACAAACGCCGTAAAATTCACGCATCGCGGCGAGGTTCACTTTAAAATGGATTTTGAAGCGCGCGGCGAGAACGAGGTCGTGATGAAAGTCGTTATCGCGGACACGGGCATCGGAATTAAAGAAAAGGATATGCACAAGCTGTTCAATTCGTTCCAGCAGGTAGACAGCAAGCGCAACCGAAATATTGAGGGCACAGGGCTCGGGCTTGCGATTTCCAAGCAGCTGCTCGAGCTTATGGGCGGCACGATTACGCTGGAGAGCGAATACGAGAAGGGCACGACGTTCACGTTTGAAGTTCCGCAGAAGGTAGTGGACGGCACGCCCGTAATGCCAAAGCTCGACAACCCGCCAAAGGTTGCGGTGCTTATCGAAAACCCGTTTGTGAAAAAGCAGCTTATCAAGGATCTTGAGCGCATCGGCGCGGAGTATATCGACTGTGCGACCAACAGCAACGTGACAAAGCTCGATAAGCTCGACGTGGACGCGTTCATCGTTGAAAAGGCGTTCTTTACGAAAATCATCCAGGATTTTGTAGCGGCGCAGCCGGACATTCAGTGCCTTGTGCTGGTGCCTTACGACAGCATTGACGTAGTTGAAATCCCGAATGTCCGCGTTATCAGCAAGCCCGCGTATTCGCTGAGCCTGTATAACGCTATGGGAATTCACGATATTCATATTGACAGCGGCGAAAGCGAGAGCGAAACGTTCGCGTATGTCGCGCCCGACGCGCATATTCTCATTGTCGACGACAACGCCGTGAACCTCACGGTGGCGACGGGGCTTCTCGCGCCGCTTCAGATGACAATAGACACGGCGCAGAGCGCCTCGGCGGCTATTGAGAAAATCCACCACACTAAATACGATTTGATTTTTATGGATCATATGATGCCCGAGGTGGACGGCATTGAGGCGACGCATATCATCAGACGGCTTGTGCCGAGCTATAACGATGTGCCGATTATTGCGCTTACGGCGAACGCCGTCGGCGGGGCACGGGATATGTTTATCCGCGAGGGTATGAACGATTTCGTAGCGAAGCCGATTGATTTGAAGGACGCACTCGCGAAGCTGGCGCACTGGCTCCCGAAAGAAAAAATCGTGCCCGTTGACAAGGAGGGGCACGCGTTCTCGGAGGAGCACGTAATCGAGGAAACCAAATCG
>CAYSHU010000022.1:0-17856 GCA_964430965.1 uncultured Ruminococcus sp.
TGACGCAGCCGCAGCCGAAGTTCACGCCGCGCCCGACGTCGCTGTCGCCGAGATATGTAAGATGCGCTACGGCGGTGTTTTCGCCGATGTCGCTGTTCTTGATCTCCACAAAATCGCCGATCTTCACGCCGCGCCGAATAACCGTGCCCGGACGGAGCTGCGCGAACGGACCGATCTTCACGTCGTCCTCCACGACCGCCTCGCAAGCCTTGACGTTATCGAGCGTTACGTTGTCGCCGATTTTACAGCTCTCGATATACGAGTTCGCGCCTATTTCGCAGCCCTTGCCGATCTCCGTTTTGCCGAGTATTATCGTGTTCGGGAGGATCAGCGTGTCAGCGCCGATTTTCACGTCCGCACCGATTATGATGCCGTCCGTCGTGATGAAGCTCACGCCGCCATCCATAAGCCGCTCGAAAACCGCTTGCCGCGCGCGCTCGTTGAGCTCCAGCAGCGTCTTTCTCGTGTTCGCGCCGAGGACAATGTCGGGGTTTTCGCTTTTGTAAGCCGCGGCGCTGCCGATAAGCTCCACGCAGTCCGTGAGGTAAAACTCGCCGTTCGCGTTGTTATCCGTGAGCCTCGGCAGCGCCCCAAGCAGCGCCTTGGAGCTGAACCAGTAAGCGCCCGAATTTACCTCGCATATTTTGTCCTCTTCGGGGGAACAATCCTTTTGTTCGCGTATTGCGGTGAATTTTCCGCCCTCGCGGATTATCCGCCCGTAGCCCGTCGGGATGGGAATTTCGGCGGTGATTACGGTAACGCCCGCGCCGCTTGCCTTATGGAGCTCCAGCGACTTTTTAAGCGTTTCCGCGTCGACAAAGGGCGCGTCGCCGCAGAGGACGCAAACGCAGTCCGTTTCGGAGATCAGAGCCGCCGCCTGCTTCACCGCGTCGCCCGTGCCGAGCTGCTTTTCCTGGAAAAACGTCGGGATATCGCCGCCGCGCTTCTCCAGATACTCCTCGGTGAGCTCGCGCTTAAAGCCCGTCACCACGCCGATCTTGTCAAACCCGAACTCCTCCGCCGCGTCCAGCACCCACCCGAGCATCGGCTTTTTCAGCACCTCGCAAAGCACCTTCGGGCGCTCGGACTTCATTCGCTTGCCCTCGCCGCCCGCCAGAATCACACATCCTGTCGTCATTCGCGACATCTCCTTTAGAATTAAATTATGAGTTTATTACTTTATTACATTCTCCGCCGTTTTTTCGTGGAGCTTGAAATTTCCGAAAAAGAAATACGCCTTAGAAAAGGCTTGGTTATCAGACGCGTGAGCGTTTTGCCCCGCTCCTCCGTTGTGAGAGTTACCGTGCGGCGGACGCTTGTTATGCGGCTGCTTCACGCGAAAGAGGTAACTGTTTTCACGCTCGGCGGTAAGCTCGTGTTTTTCCTCTCGAAAAACGAGCCGCTGCCCTTAATGCCGCAAAACCACAGCGCAGAATTCACGACGCGCTTCTTTGAAACGGCGTTCGGAGCGTTTGTCGATACGCGGGCGCTCGGCGGGCTGTTCGTGTTCTCCGCCGCATTAAGACGTGTTTCCGCGGTGTTCGGCGGGGAGTATTTCGACCGCGTTATCTCCGCGCTCACCAAAACGGCGAACGACCTCGAAAGAGCGCTGCGCTTCTTCAAAATAACGATCCCGAAAATCGCGATAACAATCGGCGTTTTCGCGCTTGGGGCGTGGGTTTTTGCGTATATCAAAAAGCTGCTACGGCTGGCGCGGTTTCGCGTTTTTACGGAAACGAACGGCCCCCGTGTAATTGTCACGAGCGGCTTTTTTACATTATATGAGCACGCGCTTGTCCCAAATTCCGCCGCCGTCCGCGTGGAAACGCTGACCTCGCTTGTGACGCGCCGCGCGCCGCTGTATCTGCGCGGCGTGATGATTTTGCCGTGCGTAAAACGCGATACTCTCCCGAAAAATCTAAAAAAGCTCTGCGGCTTTAAGCTGCCGAAAAACCGCGTCAAATCACCGAAGCGCGCGTTTTTCGGGCATATCGTTTCGCCGCTTTCATGGCTCGGGGTTTTCGCCGCGGCGCTTTTTTCAGCTTATCGGCTCAAGTACTCCGAGCTGCTGAAGATCGCGTTGTACAGCGGCGTGATCGTCAAGCTGTACATGATCGTGCTGTACCTTTTGTATATGAGCCGCTCGGGGCTCGCGCTCGGCGGGGAGTTTGCCGCCGTTACCGCAAGGCGCGGTCTGCGGCTTTACGCCGCCGTTTTCCCGAATGATGCGGTCACGCTGTCAATGTCAACTCAAAGCATATTCCAAAAGCGAACTGGCTTGTGCAATCGGAAGATCGCCGTCATCGGGGACAGGCGGTATACCGCGCGGCAGCTCCCTAAAAGAGAACTTTCCCGCCGTATTGCGTTTTGACCGCGTCCTCGCCGTGCTCCGCCCAGTCGATAATATCCGCGACGATTTTCGGCGTTATCGCCTTGGGCAATATAAACGGCAGGAAATACCGCTCCCAGCAGCCGCTTGTCTTGCCGCCCTGAAACACCCGCCCCTTGCTTACCGCGTAGGGCTTCGGGGCGTTCAGAGGGATTGTGAGGATAAGCGTTTTGTCCTCGGAGATGATGTGCAGAAACAGCGTTTCGACCTCGAGAATGTACCAGACATAGCTTTTCCCGCCGCGAACGATTTTGCGACGATTTCTTTTGCTGACCATTATTTCTCCTTAATTAACCGCCGGCGGCTCGCCGCGCTCCGCCCAGTCGATAATATCCGCGACGATTTTCGGGGTCATCGCTTTAGGCAATATAAACGGCAGGAAATACCGCTCCCAGCAGCCGCTTGTCTTGCCGCCCTGAAACACCCGCCCCTTGCTTACCGCGTAGGGCTTCGGGGCGTTCAGAGGGATTGTGAGGATAAGCGTTTTGTCCTCGGAGATGATGTGCAGAAACGGCGTTTCCCAAGCCCAATCGCTGCCGCCGTTCTCAACGCGCATCCAATAATCGCGATCGCCCGCGAGAATATACCAGACGTAGCTTTTCCCGCCGCAAACGATTTTGCGGCGGCTTCTTTTGCGGACTGCCATATCAATACGCCGCCATAGGGTCGCGCATTACGATATGTATTTTGTTGATGCCGCGAGCCTTTAAAATCTCGGCGGTCGTGTGGTCGATTATCTCTCCGGGGAAAATCAGCGGTATTCCGGGCGGGCAGACGGACTTCATCTCCGCGCAGACCTCGCCGCGTGCCGCCTCTATCGGCACGAGCTTGCGCGGCTTGAACATCGCCTCCCACATCGGCATACCCTGCGCCGCCTTGATGTGCGGGAATTTCGCGAGCGGGAGCGGCGTTCTCGTCAACACGAACTTCACCGCCATTTCCGCGCGCTCGCAGTCCTCAAGCGTAGTCGCCGCCGAGAACATCAGCACTACGTAGTTGTCGTCCGCCATTTCGGGCTCTACGCCGTTCAGGCGCAGCGCCGCCGCGTATTCATAGCCGCTCATGCCGCACTCGCGCGCGTTTATCGTTATGCGCAGCGGGTCGCTTTTACGCATCGGCACGCCGACGGTTTCAAGGTCCTGCTTTACCTCCGCTACCGCCTCGCACGCGTTGTTTACGCTTTGTATATTCTGAGTGAGCAGCCCGTTGAAGCGGTCTAAGCTCTCCAGAATCAAATAAGACGGGCTGGACGAGCCGAACATTGCCATAAATTCCTTTGCGCGGGAATAATCAGCGCCCTCGGAGAAATGCAGATACGCGCCGCCCGTAAGCACGGGGAGCGTTTTGTGAGCGGATTCCGCGCTCATCAGCGGAAAGCCGAGCTCCATCGGGTGGAGATACTCCGTGCCGAAAATCCGCTTGTCTATGAATTTCAGATACGCGCCGTGGGCGTTGTCAATAAGCGTCGGGATTTTGGGATTAACAAACTGCCACGTTCCGCCGTAATAATCAATATTCGTGATAAAAAGCGCGTCCGCGCCGACCAAAGCCCGCGCATCGTACCTTACGTTCGCCGAAAGATATTCCTCGGGATAAAGCCACTTGATTTCTAATTGCAAAGCCGCGCAGGCGCTCGCGAGAGAGCGGTGCGAATAGCGCGACGCGGCTATGGTTTTGCAGCCCTGCGCCTTTAACGCCGCAAGCCCTGCCTGAATAGCAAGCGTGCTGCCCTCGCAGGAGTAAAACGTCTTTTTCGCGCCGAAAAGCTCCGCCGCTATCGCCTCGCTTGCCGTGATTATGCCGCCGCTCTTGTCGGAATCGTACAGGCTGTCCGCGCCGAACACCTCGGTGATGTCATGCGGGAACTCCCCGTTGTGCCCCGGCATATGCAGCCGCAGGCGGTTGTCGGCAGTGTATTTTTCAAGAAAATTACAAATCGGTGTATTCATCATATCGAGATGTTTCCTTTCTTATTCTGGGAAATTATTCCTCCGAGGCGGCATTCGGGTCGTCAATGCGGAGCGTTTCGTAGTCAATCTCATACGCGTATTCCGCAAGCCAGCCGTCAACCGTTGCCGAATATTTCTCGTTCCGGAGCTTGTTGCGGACGATATTTTCATACGTCGGCTTATCCGCCTCGGAAACTCTCGCGTCGTCCGCGTATATCATTATATGCACGCCGTAATCCGTTATCGCAACCGTTCTGTCGCCTTTGTTTTCGGGGACAAACGCGCCCGCGGTGAACTCGCTCATATAACGCGTGTCGTTCGGGAGCACGAGATATCCGTCGGGGCTTGCCTCCGAGCCCTCCTTGTCCGCGCTGTATTCCGAGATAAGGTCGGCGATATTCGCGCCGTCGTCGAGCTTCTGCTCAACCTCCAGCCGCTTTTCCTCAAGAGCCGCCGCGGCCTCCTCGCGGAGCTTGTCGGCGTCCTCGGTCTTGCCCTCCTGGCGAAGGCTGTAAATCTGCTGCTTGGTGTCGTTGTCAAAGCCAAGCAGAATGTGCTTTACAAGCCGCGAGCCGTCAGGCAGCCACACCTCGGAATAGCCGTACTGAACAAAGGTTGTAATGCTGCTCGCGTAAATCTCCTTTGCCTCCTCGATAAGCTCCAGATAGCCCGCGTCGACATCGGCCTGCGTAATTTCCGCGACAACAGCGTCGTAAACCTTGTCGGCAATACGGCTGCTTTCAGCCCACCACCGCAAGTCGTCGTAGGTCATTCCGCACTCCTCAAGGAGCTTTTCATAGCGCTCCTTGCCAAGCGCATCCTTTTCCTCGTAGGATAACTCGGGGAGAGTTATCTCGGTACCGTTGCTGTTTGCCTCCTCAATCGCCGCAAGGGTCATCTCCGTCACTGCCGCGTCGCCCTGCGCCGCAATAGCCTCGGCTATCATCTCCTCGTATTCCTTGTCAACCTCCGCCTGCTCCTCGGCGGTGAGCTCGTACACGCCGAGCTCCTTTGCCTTTTTCATAATAACCTGCTCGTTGATAAGATACTGGATAGCCTTGCCGCGCTGAGCCTTCACCTGCGCGTCGACATACTCCTCAAGATTTGTGTCATCGTGAATGTCGCTGTTCGCAAGCACGTACCAGTATTCCTGGTAGAAGCGCCCGTAGGTTATTTGCATATCCTCATAGCCCTCGCCCGCCGTCGCGTGCGCGACAACCTTGTCGGGCTTGGGCTGCTTTCTTGTGCCGAATTTTACCGAGCACCCGCAAAGCGCACCCGCGAGCAAAACAGCCGCGCCGACGCGGAAAAATTTCGTCAATTGCTTTTTCTTCATCTTAAAGCACCTTTCTTTTGTTCGTCTGTCCAAATTTTATTGTCAATTTTTGGCAATCCTGAAAATTTGGGAATACTTTTGGACAAATTATGTCGAAATATTACGCGGAGTTTTTAGAAAATGCCGCAAATATCCCCTTTATACCATTATAGCACAAAACAAAAAAAAAATAAAGACAAACTCGCAAATATTTTTAAAAAAGTAGTGAAATTTTTCTGAAAATATGTTATAATGTATTTGGGATATGTCTAAGGCGGCATTTTTCGCCAAATTCAGATACTTATAGTATATTTTCACCATAATATAACAGGAGGTTGTTTATTGTGACTTTGAAAAGGATAAAATGGCTTAAAGCTATCGCCGCAGCGTTGGCGCTGGTGATGACGCTCGGGTTTGCGGCGTGCGACGTCGGCTCGGACGACAGCTCGTCGAGCTCGAGCGACGTGAGCGGCTCTGAGGACGAGCAGCTTGTCGTTCATAAGGTCGGATACATTTTCCGCGAGAGCGTTTCGGAGAAGACGTTTACGGGGCAGATTTGCGAGCAGCGCGAGAGAGCCTCTAACCGCTCGAGTATGGAAACGTGCTATATTGACAACGTTCCGCTGTCGCAGTTCGAGGACGCGGTTGTGGCGCTTTCGGAGGCGGGGTGCACGGATATCGTCGCGTGCAGCCCTACTTATCTCAATGTTGTGAATTCCTCCGTCGCGAAGAAATATATGAACCTCGACTTCATCTGCTTTGGTGATTTGACAGACAGCCACAACATCAGCGCATACAGCGAAGCGCCGTATCAGGGCGCGTATGTCGCGGGACTTGTGGCGAGCTATAACTCCAAAACCAAGAAAATAGGCGTGGTTGCCGACACGGCGCTGCCCGGGGCTTATCCTGTGATAAACGCCGTTCAGCTTGGGACGCTCGTCGTCAACGACGGCGGCGCGGAGGTTTACGTTGCGGGCGCGGAGAAGAACAACGAGATAGAGCAGGCTATCGACGCGCTTCTTGACAACGACTGCGACGTTATTGTATGCTACACAAACTCGGGATACTCGGCGGACTACTGCCAGAAAAAGGGCGTGAAGTTCGTCGGAAACCTCGATTATTCCGAATATGATGTCGAGCACGAATACTCGAATATGCTGATGTACTTCTACTGCCGCCGCGACGATTATTTTCTCGCGCAGTTCAAGTCGATGAAGCTCAACACGTGGTCGCCCGACGTGTTTATCGGGGAAATGAGCAACAACGTAATCAACGTTTCAGGCGCGCTTCCCGCCGCGGCAAACGGCTCACAGCACCTGATCGACGCTCTTGTGCCGCATCTCACAAACGGCTCGGCGCAGGTGTTTAAGGGGCCGCTTAAGGACACCAACGGCAGCACGCGCTATCTCGAAACCGATGTAATGACCGACAAGCAGATCGACACTATGGACTGGTATGTTCAAGGCGTGAAAAGAGCGGGCAACTTCCGGCAAATGATAACCGACCCGCCCAAGAGCTCGCTTGAAATCAAATATTAAACTAAAAATCCCCCGCTTCGCGGGGGATTTTTTATGGATTTTTTAGTCTACCGAAATAAGGAACGCTCTCTTTCCGTTCCATTGAATTTCCGTTGCCTGAGAAGTGATTTTCTCGTTAAGCGCGGAGCTGAACGCTTCGATGCTTCCTGCTTTGTGAAGCTGCTTTACGGGGCAGGTTTCGTTGGGGTCGCCGTCGCAAAGCCCCTCGTAGCAGCGCCGCCCGAGCTCGCTTTCGCCGAAGCGTTTATCGAGCGCCTTGTTGCAATAGAGAATTTCCAGCGTTTCCGCGTCGACGATAAACAGCATCTGCGGGAAATTGTCGAGCACGGATTTAAGGCTCAGCGCGTTGTTTACCGCGACTGTCCTTGTGCGGTACATCATCAGCGACATCGAAAGCACCTTGGAGATCACCACAAGCGAATCTATTTGGTCCTGCGTCCAGAAGCGGTTGCTGCGGCACTCGTCGAAGCCCACGAAGCCCTTATATTTGCCGTTGTCGAAAATCGCGCACTGCAAAACGGATTTTATCCCCTGCCGCGAGAGAATTTCACGCTGCGCATCGGGGAGCTCGTTGATGTCGTGACAGTAGAAAATCCCGTCGTCGTCCATATTGTCGCGATAATTCCCGCCGAGGTCCTCTTCGTAGGAAACCTTCGCGAGCGACTCCTTTTCGGACGTCACGCCCTCGCCGCACCACTCAAACGTGTTGCAGCAATAAAGCCCGTCGTCGGTATCCTCGAAGATGTACGCGCGGCTTACGTCAAACAGCTTGCCGACAAACGCCAGCATACCGTTTATGCCCTCGTTTACATCCGCGCTGGAATACAGCGCGCTTATCACGCGCATTATTATCGAGGACGCGCTTTCGGGGTTGGCGCTTTGAGTTACCTTTGTTCTGCCGTGGTCGGCAACGTCCTTGGTGCGGTAGGATTCCTCGCTCATTGTAGTGCTGTCGTACAACACGGCTCGGTTTTTGCCGAGGTTTTTCGCCTGATAGAGCGCGCTGTCCGCTTGCTTCAAAAGGCGCTTATACTCGCGGTTCGCGGGGGAAACGGACGCGATGCCGATACTGCTCTTAACGCCGTCCTTCAGCGGGACTTCTATCTGCATAATATGCTCGAGGAGCTTTTTCGCCTTTTGCTCGGCGAGAGTCGAGGTCGCGCGCGGTAGGAATACGAAGAACTCGTCGCCGCCATAGCGCCCGACGATATCGCTCTCGCGGAACTCCGCCTTGATAGTAGACGCGAACTTCTTCAAGAACTCGTCGCCGAACATATGCCCGAGCGTGTCGTTTATGCTCTTGAAATCGTCAACGTCTATCATCATCAGAACGCCGCCCGTGCTGCGCTCAAGCTCAGCGCGTATCTGTTCCTCGGTCGTCTGCTTGTTGAAGATGTCAACGCACAGCGTGTCATACATTGCCTTAGCCTGGACGCTTTCAAGGCGCATTTCCTCGTCCTCAACGTCCTGCGCCATTCCCACGACCTTGAAGATATTGCCGCTTTCGTCGAGAATGCTCTTGTATGAAACCTTATAGCGCCGCGGATATCCGCCGATAACAACGTGAATGAGGACTTCCTCCTCGCCGGGAGTTTTCGCGAGCTTCAGCAGCGTGCCGAGGAATATCTCGCGATCCTCGGGCGGCACCGTTGAGAACATCTGTATGTTCTCCGAGATTTTTTCCACCGTCTGGGTTTCGCTTTCGCCCGAATGGATAAGGAACTTGAACTTGTCGGAGCGCGGGTTGTAGTCGAAAACCATGATACCGCTGCCGTTGAGCACCATTCGATAGGTTTCCTCGCGAGCCTCCTCGCGCAGGCGGTTTTCCACCTGGTCGGTGACGTCCGACAGCGCGACGTATGCCATTACGAAATCGTCGTCGTTTACAATGCGATAGTGAGTGTTCACCCAGAAATTAGCGCCGTTTGCGCGCTTGAGCTGAGTTACCTTGCTGCCCTCCGCGCCTTCCTCGTCATAAACCTTATTCGCGAGGAACATCCTCGCCATATCAAAATAGCTTTCAAGAGCTTCTTTGTCCTTGCCGAAGATTTTGTTGACATAATCGCTTCGATAAAGCACAACAAGGTCGTCGCCCTCGAGCTTGGAAACGCCCACGCCCATAGGAATATGTGAAACCGTTTTGCGGAGGAGCTCGTCGGTCTGGCGGGCTTTTTCACGCGCTATTACCTCATCGTGGACGACGTTGATCGTGGAAAGCGACGTCAGCACTCTGCCGTCCTTACTTCTTCTCACGGAAATTGTAAGCCTGTTCCACTTGAACGTACCGTCCGCCATTTTCATTCTCACGGTAACGGACTGCGGCTTATCCATACTGTAAACATTGCCGACGAATTTCGAGTATTTTTCGAGGTCGTCCGGGTGGACGATGGGCCCCTGCTTTGCTGTCGCGTCGTCCGAAACATCGCCGTAGGTCAGATCTCCCGTGTAGTACTCGGCGATAGACGGCGAGCAGGTGGTCTTTTTCTCGACGTGGTCTATCTCGATAACCGTCGTGTGCGTAAGCTCCGCGACGAGCCCGTAAATGCGGTTCAGCTCCGCAACCTGCGCGAGCGTGACGGAATCGTCAACACGCGCCTTATCTCTGATAAACAGCATACAAACGTCCGCGGTGAGGCGCACGAGCACCATTCCGAGGCTGTGATATTCGCCGTCGCCGGTAGCGTCAAGCACGTCGACAACGCAATAAGAATCCGTGAAGTCGGGATTATCCGCGGGCGCGAAAATAAACTCCTCGAAAATATGAAAATCCTTCTCCGCGATGTATTTCCCGCCCCAGACGCTAACGGTCGCGTCAAGCGATGCGGGCTTTGCGCCCTTGACCTTATCGGGGTCGCGGCGGTGGTAGGTGAGCCTTGTCGTGCGGCTGGTGTAGTTTATCTCCGCAACCTCATCGTAAAGCCCCGCGTCGGCATTCGACGTGCGCTCCGCGATGCGGTTTTTGGATTCGGCTCTGGCGAGCGTAACGTCGCTTGCCGTGACGATGCAGCTTGTAACGTCAACACCCGTCGTGTCTATCTCGTCAACGCGAATCCGCACCACGTGAACGGAGCCGTTGCGGGTTATCTGCACGTCGCCCGTGCCCGCGCCGCTGTCCATTGCCGTCTGGATAAGCTCATCAATGCGCTCGGTGTTTTCCGGCGCGACGGCAAGCACGTTGTAGAACTTTTCGTTCGCGTAGGTTATCTCAACGCCCTCGGCGCTTAATTGAACAAGCGCAAGACCCTCGTGGAAGTTGCGGACTATAGCCTCGAATTTCAGGCGGTCGTTATACTGCGTGGTCATATCGGAAACGATTATCATATACACGCGGCGATCGTTGTCGACGCTTGAAAGCGCCACGGAGAGCTCCAGCATCGCAATCTCGCCGTTTTTGCGTTTCAAGCGATAGAAGATATTCGATTTGCCGCCCGTTTTAACCGCTTCCTCGATCTTTTGCAGACCATCCTTGTCAACGCCGTCGTACACCTTGTCGAAGAACGAAAGGTCGTCGGTTTTTTCAACTCCGATAATTCTCCAGAAGCTCTCATTGCTGAAAATAATGTGCGCGTTTCTGTCGCCCGAAACCTCCAGCGTGAGAATTCCAGCGCCGACCTTGCTCATTACGTTGTCGACGTTTACGCGCTCCTGCTCGAGCTCGAGCTTCGCGCGCTTCTGCGCGTCGATGTTATTCGCCACGCCCAGCGTTCTAGAGATCTCGCCCGCTTCGTTTGCCGTGTGAACTATCGTAAATCTCCACCAGTAATAGCGGTTGTCCTTTCTGTTTAAGAGGCGAACCTCCTCGGTATATTTCCCGGGCTCGCGGATACTGCTGAACTCACGCGCTGTTTCGAGGTCGTCCGGGTGAACAATTTCGACAAGGCGTGCGCTCGTGTTTTCGAGGTCGTTCAGCTTGTTAAGGTCGATGTCGTAATCCGAGAGGTCGCCGACGCTGAAATACGTGCCGTTTTCGAGGTCCATATCCGTGATGACGGAATCGGTAGCACCGAGTACCTCCTCGATTTCGTTATACGCAAGCCGAAGCCGCCGCTCGCTTTCGAGCTGCTCTGTAATATCGTTGAACGCTATGCAGAGTATCGGGTTTTCGTAAGAGCCGCCGAGCCGACGGTGAACGCCGTCGAGAACGCGCAGGTTGCCGTTTTTGTCGTAACGGCGGACTCTCGCGTGGACAGCCTCGTCCGTGCGGAGCGCCTCAAGGCACGCCTCGCGGGAGCGCACCGCGTCCTCGGGCAGCATAAGCTCCCAGACATTTACGTTCTCCTCGTTGAAGTCCTCGGGCGTGTAGCCCATAATCTTCATATAACCGTTGTTTACGCGCAGCGCCTCGAGCTTGTTGTCGTACATCTCATAAATACCGAACCCGCCGAACGCTCCGCTTATCAGCTTTGATACAAGCGCGTTGTTTCCGAGAAGCTCGTTTACATCGTCGCCCAGCGCGTAGGTTTCGATTTCCGCCTTGCCCGTCACGCCCTCCAGCGCGACAAGGCGCGTCAGCTCTTCCTCGGGCACGGGGCGGGCAAAGTAGAAGCCCTGGATATACGCGCAGCCGACGCTCGACAAAAAGTCGAACTGCGCCTTTGTTTCAACGCCCTCGGCAAGCAGCGGGATATTCAGCCATTTTGACATTCTCGCGACGGACGTTACAATTGTGCCGACCTTGCCGTTTTTCTCGAAGCCCTGCATAAATTTCATATCGAGCTTCAAAACATCGATAGGAATATCCTTTAATGTGTTCAGTGAGGAATAACCGCTGCCGAAGTCGTCCATAAGCACGGGATAGCACTTTCCGCGGAGCTTGCCTATTGTTTCGAGAAGCTGCGCGGGGTTGTCGTTATAGGCGCTTTCGGTTATCTCTATGCGGAAGAATTTCGGGTCTATCCCGTATCTGTCCGTAATCGCGCTTATCGTTTCGTAGAGCTTGGGGTCGTAGAGGCTCATACGCGAGATGTTCACGGAAATCGGGAACTGCGGCAGGTTGTTTTCGCGCCGCCATTTCATATAAACGCAGACCTGCTCGAGGACATACAAATCCAACTCCGCGATAAAGCCGTTTTTCTCGAAAACGGGAACGAACTTACCCGGATTTATCATACCCTTTGTCGGGTGCTTCCAGCGGACAAGCGCCTCGGCGCTGACGAATTTCTTCGCCTTTATTCCGTAAACGGGCTGATAATAAACGCAGAACTCGCCGTTTTGCAGCGCGCGGCGGCTGTCGTCTACCACCGACTGCTCCTCAAGCATCGCCTGGCGCATTTTCTCGTCGTAATACGCAATGTGCTCCTGGAAGCTGCCGTTTATCGAGCGGCACGCTATCGCGGCTCTGTCCGCCATATTCTCGATAGACATCGAACGGTCGGTGACGGTGTAAACACCGATATAATACTGAATTTCGTGAGAGAGCAGCCCGCTTTCCGCGACGGCCTTTTGTACTACGGCAAGGAGCGTGCGCGGGTGAACGCCGTGCTCGTTATACGGGGTCAGAACCAAGAAGTTATCCGCGAAAAAGCGCGCGTAAATGCCCCTGTCCGTGAAAAGCTCGCGGACGGCATTTGCTATTACCGTAAGAACCTTGTCGCCAACGTCGCGCCCCAACAAATCGTTTACTACCTTAAAGGAGCCGATGTTTAATCTCATCAGCGAGAACTGCGTGAGCGGGTTTTCGTCGATTGTTTCACGCGCGGTTTTTAAGAACGCGTGGCGGTTGTAGAGCCCCGTCAGCGAGTCGTAATAAGCGGCGGTGCGCAGCTCGTCCTGATAACGCTTTTCTTTCGTGAGGTTCGTGATAAACGAGTACATATTCACCTTGCCATTATCGCCGTGAGTAAGCTGGCAGCGCATCGAAACCCAAAGCTCGTGACCGTTATCGAGGTTAACTCTGAACGCGTATTTAAAGCTCCCGCCCTCCTCGGGGATTTCCGAGATGAGGCGTTTTATCGTCATCGTGTCGTTTGTCGAAATGCCATAGGACGGGTTCTGCGAGATGACCGCGAGGCAGTCCTCAATGCTCGAAAAGCCGAGCATTTTCGCCAAGCCGCGGCTGATGAACAGCGTATGGAAGCGCCCGTTGTCGTCGCGCTCCGAAAAGGAAATTCCGCCGGGGGCGTTGTTGAACACGGTCTGAAGAAGCGACTGGTTTTCGCGGAGGCGCTTGCCGCTTTCCTCAGCGCGGAGCTCCTGCTGCTTTTCGGCGTTGATGTCAAGAAAGACGCAATAGAGCTCGTTCATACCGTCCGTTTCGCCGATGCTGTCCGCCGCAACGCGGATCCACTGGCGAGTGCCGGAATTATTATAATCCTGTCTGTTCTCAACCGAAAACTCAAACGTAAAATTCTCCGCGGACTTGGCGCGGGTGACAATTTCCTCAAGCCACTCGGGGCGCTTTGGCACGGCGAACTGCATCGCGAACTGGTCCTCGCCCATATGGAACAGGTTTATCAGCTTGTTATTAAAATATGTACATTCGCATTTTGTGCCGTTGGTTCGTATTGTCGCGACACCGCCCGGGAGGTTATCCATAAGCACGGAAAGCCGCCGCTCGGAGGTTATTTCCCCGCGGAGGCGCTCGTTTTCACGGCGCATTTTATCCATTTCGCAAAGGCGAAGAACGCTGCGGACGCGATAGCGGATAAAGCTCATATCCTCGCCGCGCGACAGGAAATCCACCGCGCCGAGCTCGAACGCGCGCGAACGGGCGCTCGGGTCGCTGTCGGACGTAATCGCGACGACGGGGATAAATCTCAGGACCTCGTCCTCGCTCATTATTTTGAGAATATCATAGCCGTCGGGCTTGGGCATCAGCATATCGAGCAGCACGATATCGGGGCGGTTTTCGCCGCGCATTTCCTCCAGCGCGTCCACGCCGTTGGAAGCCGTGACGAGGTCGTAATCGTCGCGCAGCATATCCGACATCATCTCAAGATTATTCTCCGAATCGTCCACGATAAGGACGGTGTATTTTCTTTCCATTATATTTATCCTTTCATTAGGGTAAAGTTTTAAAGCATACTTCGCCATAATAATCTATTTTAATTGTACTACATTTTGTGAAAAAAGTCAAGGGAAAGTTGAAAATATTTGAGAATTTTAGTGGAAAAGCTAAAAAATCCCCGCCTTTTCATCAAAAGGCGGGGATTTATATTGCTATTCATGAATGTTTGTTTCGCAGAATTCGCGAAGCTTGGGAATGTCGTTATCCCTCTCCGTCATAAATTAACCTCCTGTCCCGTTCAACAGAATTGCGAAATCGGATAGCAAAACTGTCTGTTTGCGACTTGCTGTAAAGACCCCGAAGCGTCATCAAACCGCACAAAAAGTCAATGAAAAACACCAAAAACAACACCCTCTTGAAAAATTGTGTTATAATATACGTAAGATTTGAAAAATTTTTGCGTCAATATTAGTGAAAGAGGAAATGAGGTGAGGATATGACCGACGTTGAAATAATCGAGCTGTACCTGCAACGCGACGAGCGCGCGATCGCCGCAACGCAGGAACGCTTCGGGAAATACTGCGAGAAGATCGCGCGGAATATTCTCGGGAACGACGAGGACGCCTCGGAGTGCGTCAACGACGTTTACCTCAAGGTGTGGGAGAAAATCCCGCCCGAGCGCCCCGATATTTTCCCCGCGTACCTTGCGGCGATCACGCGAAACGTCGCGCTGTCACGCTATCGCAAGAAAACGGCGGACAAGCGCGGCGGCGGAGAGGTCGCGGTACTGCTTGGGGAGCTTTCCGAGCTCGTGTCGGACGGGAACAGCGTTGAGAAAGCCTTTGAGCGAATCGAGCTCGCCGCCTCGATAAACCGCTTTCTCGGAGAGCTTTCCGAAGCGAGCCGCCGCTATTTCGTGCTGCGGTTTGTCTGCTGCGAAAGCGTCCGCGACATCGCACGGCGCTTCGGCAAAAGCGAGAACAGCGTTTCGGTAAGCCTCAACCGCACCAAAAAGCAGCTCAAAAAGCATCTTGACAAGGAGGGATTTGATTTATGAAAAAAGAAGAATTTTTCGATACGCTCGAGGACGTAGAGCAGAAATATATCAGCGAGGCGTTTTTTGACGACCTTGACGATTCGCTTGGCGTTGCAAAGCCCGGAAAGGCGAAATACACGCCGCTTAAAATTCTCGCGCCGATTGCGGCGTGTATGGCGGTAGTAATCGGCACGGGAGTTGTCGCTTCGCGTTTGAGCAAGCTAGATCAGAGCGAGGATTCGGATCAGCAGAGTGTCCAAGGGGAGCTCACCGTCGACCCGAACGCTTTCATTCAGGTGGATTTTGAGGGCAAGGACCTTAAGGCCGTATATGACAGCAACACAATTTATCTCAATTTCGACGCCGAGGAAATTGAGCGCGACTTTATCGCGGAATGTATAAGCATCATAAAGGAAGAAAGCGAGTCGGCGCAGCAGGACGGGGTTTCGTGGCACGTAAGCGAAGGCTACGCCGGCTGCGGGCTTACGACACACGATTATTTTTTCCAGCCGCAAATAGACGGGCACGGATTGGCGGACGTGGGCGTAAGAGTTTTCCACAAGACGCGCGGATATTCCTCGGTATACGGGGAAACGTTTGACATTGCCGATCACGGCAGCTTCGCGTTGGACTATGAGGAGCTTGATTTCGATTATGTGATAAACCATTTCGAATATAACGACAAGTACTACTACCGCACGGATACGATCGGCTCCGCGGAAAGTGTAAGCCTTCGGGAGATCATGGTCGAAGGAAACAAAGATGAGATCGTCGAGAAAACGATTTTGGAAAAGATTGCTGACGGCGACACAATCACTTATCTTCACGATGGCAAAAAAATCAGCGAAGAAGAGTTCATCGGAACATGGAACACCTACCCGTTTATCCCGAAGTTCTACACGGAATTCACGGACGAGGAGGTAGAGGAGTGCCGCGAAGCGCTTAGGGAAACCTGCGATCTTCCCGACGACTGGTGCGATTGCTGGAGAGAAGCGGAGGTCGACATTGACCTTGACGGCACAAAGGAGCTTCTGCTTTCGCCGCAGGTGGACTGCTACAGCCATAGATATTGGAATGAAAATATGGGTGTGTATGTTTTCGCGAGAACCTCCGACGGCATTAAGGAGGTCGGCAGCTTTGAAACGGAAGAAGGCTTATGCAGGCCGGAGGAAATCTGGTATCGCAACATAAGCGCCGACGAATACTTCCCGTATTATGTTGCCTACCATGCCTCAAGAACCAACAGCAGTTACGCCATTGAGTGCTTCAACAAGATACTCGTTGACGAAAACGGAAACATCACCACGGAGGCGTATGCCGAGTGGGGTGAGAGAATAGTTGACCTTGAAAATGAAAAGCGTGAATGGGAACAATATTTCCTTTTGAACGGCGAAGAAGTTTCCCAGGAAGAGTACGATAAGGCAACGAAACATTTCAAGGATTACGAAGATCACACATACAGCAAGCCTCTGGTGCCCACAGACCCGAACAACTATGCGTGGGACTAATTTGATAATTTGCTAACTCCCCTATAGGCTTCCATTATATATATTCCCCCTCACCTGTGAGGGGGAACTTTTTATTTGTTGACAATTTACAAAATAAAAACCCCTCACTCGATTTTGAGTAAGGGGTTTTTGATTTTTGTTTGATTACTCCTCGGAAGCGTCCTCGGCGGGAGCGTCCTCGGAGAGTGCTCTGATTGAGAGGCTTACGCGGCTCTTTTCGTCGTCGATGTCGATGATTTTTACGTCAATCGTGTCGCCAACCTTAAGCACCGTGTTGATATCCGCAACTCTCTCGGTGGAGATCTGCGAGATGTGGATAAGACCGTCAACGCCCGGGATTATCTGCGCGAACGCGCCGAACTCGGTGATAGAAACAACCGTCGCCTTGATAACGTCGTCCTTCGCGTATTCCGCGGCGAACTTCGTCCAAGGGTTATCGTCGGGGTCCTTCGCGGAGAGGGAAACTCTCTTCTTCTCGGGGTCGAAGCTCTTTACGATTACGGTGATCTTGTCGCCGACCTTTACGATGTCCTTCGGGTGACCTACTCTGTTCCATGTGAGGTCAGCGGTGTGAACAAGACCGTCAACCGCGCCGATGTCAACAAACACGCCGTAATTCTCGATAGAGCGAACCTCGCCCTCGAATTTCTGCCCGACCTCAATGTTCTCCCAGAACTTCGCGCGCTCCGCGTCGCGAACCTTGCGGCTTGCCTGGCGGATAGAGCCGACTACTCTGCCGCCGCGCTCGTTGGAAACCTCGATAATCTCAAACTTCACGGTCTTGCCCTGGAGCTCCTCGAGCTTGCCGCCGCGCGGAATTCCCGTATGAGAAGCGGGGATAAATACGCGGGTGTTCTCGAAGATTACGATTACGCCGCCCTTTACGACCTGCGTAACCTTGCCCTCAACAGCCTCGCCCGATTCCTTGACCTCCTCGAGCTTCTCAAGGCCAAGCTGCGCGTCAACGCGCTTTTTGGAGAGCGCCGCCGTGCCCACGGAATCGTCCACCTTGATTACAACAGCATCAATAACATCGCCGACTTTTACAATGTCCTCGATATCAGCGCTCGGGTCGTTGGTAAGCTCCTCGCGGACTATGTAGCCTGTCTGCTTCGCGCCGACCTCAACGACTACTTCCTTTTTGGAAACGCTTACTACCGTAGCTTTAACTCTTT
>CAYSHU010000023.1:0-17570 GCA_964430965.1 uncultured Ruminococcus sp.
TGCAGAGCGAGCGCAGCGAGCGGAGCAGCGGTGAGGGAATTTTGAAATTTAAATTGAAATCAATCCGCGTCAGCATTTGGGGGAGAATTCATAGGCGCGTATCAACCAAAAGCAACGCTCCCCGCGGGGTATCAAAAGCCGTGTATCGACTAAAAGAAAAATACCCGGCGAAGTGTAAATTTCAAAAAGTGTCAAGATTTTGCGCAAGCAAAATCTTGACCGGTTCCCTCAGCGCTGCAGAGCGAGCGCAGCGAGCGGAGCAGCGGTGAGGGAATTTTGAAATTTTTTTTAAATAAGGAGGCTAAATAACAATGAGCAAAGGACGCTATGGCGAATTCGGCGGGCAGTATATCCCCGAAACGCTGATGAATGAAATTCACAAGCTGGAGGACGCTTACGAGCGGTTCTCCAAGGACGCGGAGTTTATCGCGGAGCTCGATAAGCTGAATCGGGAATACGCGGGCAGACCGTCGCTGCTGTATTTCGCGGAGAAAATGACGCGGGATTTGGGCGGCGCAAAGATCTATTTCAAGCGCGAGGACCTGAACCACACGGGCTCGCATAAGATAAACAACGTGCTGGGGCAGTGCCTGCTCGCGAAGAAAATGGGAAAAACGCGCATTATCGCGGAAACGGGCGCGGGTCAGCACGGCGTGGCAGCGGCGACCGCGGCGGCGCTTATGGGGCTGGAGTGCGAGATTTTTATGGGGAAAGAGGACACGATAAGGCAGGCGCTGAACGTCTACCGAATGGAACTGCTCGGGGCAAAGGTCAACCCCGTGACGACAGGCACGATGACGCTTAAGGACGCGGTCAACGAGGCGATGCGCGACTGGACGTCGCGGGTCGACGACACGCTGTACGTCCTCGGCTCGGTTATGGGTCCTCACCCGTTCCCGATGATTGTACGGGATTTCCAGAGCGTTATCTCAAAGGAAGCAAGAGAGCAGATTCTCGAGCTTGAGGGCAAGCTCCCGACGGCGGTTATGGCGTGCGTCGGCGGCGGCTCTAACGCTATGGGAATGTTCTATAATTTCATCAATGATAAGGACGTGCGGCTTATCGGCTGCGAGGCGGCGGGGCGCGGCGTTGACACGGGCGAAACCGCGGCGACAATCGCGACGGGCTCTCTCGGCGTGTTCCACGGAATGAAGAGCCTGTTCTGCCAGAACGAGTACGGGCAGATAGCGCCCGTCTACTCGATCTCCGCGGGGCTTGACTACCCCGGCATAGGCCCGGAGCACGCGCATCTCCACGAAACAGGCAGAGCGGAGTATGTCCCCGTGACGGACGACGAGGCTGTGAACGCGTTTGAATATATCGCGAGAACCGAGGGCATAATCTGCGCGATAGAATCCGCCCACGCCGTCGCGCACCTGATGAAGATCGCGCCGAAAATGAGCAAGGACGATATAATAATCTGCTGCCTGTCGGGGCGCGGAGATAAGGACGTTGCGGCAATAGCGAGATATAGGGGGATTGATTTGCATGAGTAACAGAATAGCAAAGGCGTTTGAGAATAAAAAGGCGTTTGTCGGGTTTCTGACGGCGGGCGACCCGACGTTCGACGCTTCGTATGAGAACATAATGGCGCTTATCAACGCGGGCGCGGACTTGGTGGAGATAGGAATTCCGTTCTCCGACCCGATTGCCGAGGGCCCCGTAATTCAAGAGGCGGACGTCCGCGCTTTAAGAGGCGGAATGACCACGGACAGGGCGTTCGAGCTCGCGGCTAAGGTAAGACAGCAAACGGAAATTCCGCTTGTGTTTATGACGTACTTAAACCCCGTGTTCAAGTACGGCTATGACAGGTTTTTCGCGAAATGCGCCGAGATAGGCGCGGACGGGCTTATCTGCCCCGATATGCCGTTTGAGGAGAAGTCCGAGGCGGACGAAATCGCGAAGAAGCACGGGGTTTCGATTATCTCCATGATAGCGCCGACCTCCGAGGAGCGCATAAGGCAGATAGCCGAAAGCGCAGAGGGCTTTTTGTACATCGTAAGCTCGCTTGGCGTAACGGGCGTCCGCAGCGAAATAAAGACCGACCTCGCGTCGATCATGGAGAGCGTCAAGAAATACGCTCGCGTGCCCGCGGCAATAGGCTTCGGGATTTCCACGCCCGAGCAGGCGAAGAAAATGTCTGCCCTCGCGGACGGCGTGATCGTGGGCTCGGCGCTTGTGCGGCTTGTCGAGAAGCACGGCGAGAACGCCGCGGCGGAGATCGGTAAGCTCGCGAGGGCGCTTGCGGACGCGGCGCATAACAATTGACAATTATGGCGCGCGCTGTCCCCACAAATCGTGATTAACAAGCGCGGTGTAGTAGCTGTCGATCGTTGTGGGAGCGTTGTAAAGCGCGGTTATGAGGTACGCGCGGATATTCCTCACCTCGCTTGTGTTCTTTTGCAGTGAGGTAAGAACATAGTCAATGTGGTCGCTGTTCAGCTTTAAATAGCGATCCCTGACGATCCCGCGAGGGGCGATCTCACCGTTGACGCGTATTGTATCGCGCTTTGAACAGATAACGTCCAGCATAATTTCAACAAGCTCGTCCACCTTTTTCTTTTCCTGCTGATAATCATACTCGATATTTTCATGAATTATTTCAAGAAAAAAATTGCGCTCCTCCAACGAAAAATCAATCCTGTCCTTCTCATCAAAGCTATCATCATACCGCGCTTGCGCGGTTGATTGATTGATTTGGATTATTTCTTTGGATTTATTATTTAGATTATATGTATAAGCGACATTTTGTTCCGACCTGTTCTGCGTTTTTGTTTCAACTTGTTCGGCTGTTTTGTCCGAGCCTGTTCGGCGGTTTTTTTCGGGCTTGTTCGGCGAGTTTTCGTCCGCTGCCTGCGCGATCGGGTTTAATTCCGTCATTTTTGCCTTTCCCGCTTCGAGGAGCTCCCCAAGCGCGGCGGCGTTATTAACGACCCTGAAACAGCGCCGCGCGGGCAGTCCGCGCCTTTCGGTTTCGATAAGCCCAAGCTCAGCCAGGGACTTTATCGCCGTGCTTTGCCGACGCCCCGACAGCGCGGTGCTTTCCTCCAGATCGTTTACGGTGGAATAAAACCAGCCCTCGCTGTCAAGCATACCGCGGCGCTCGTAATACGCCTGCTTGCCGACGAGCGCGGAATAAACGATTGCCGCGGCAATTCCAAGCTCGTGAGCAAGAGGGCGGTTGAGCGTCACGGTGTTGGCAGGATTAAGCAGCCTGATAATTTCTTCCATAACAAAAAACTCCTTTCGTTTTTTTGTTATTGTGAATTTAAATCAACTGCAAATCACTGCAAAAAACAAAGCCCCGCCTCAGGCGGGGTTTTTCTGTTAATTGTTCACTTTCTTTGCTTAGCCTGCGCGAAATTCACGGTCTTGGTAAACGGATTGTAAATTATATCGCGGGCTTTTTTGTTCGTGAAGAAGTATTCGTTTTTGTAGTAAAGCGGGTAGAACGCGCAGCGGTCTATGAGGGTCTGCTCGGCTCTCAGATACATCTCGACGCTTAGCTGCGTGTCCTTCGCGCTTTCGGCGCGGTCGAGGAAGTTCTCGAGCTCGGCGTTGTAGAAGTGCGTGTAGTTGCACGGGTCGCCGTTCGAGAACTGCCCGAGATACGCCGAGGGGCTGTTGAATTTTCCCGAAAGCTCCAGAACGGCAATGTCGAAATCGCCGTTTTTAAGCGCCCGCGCGTACTCGCCCTCGGAGAGCGTTTCGACCTTGCAGTAAAACCCGAGCTCCCGCTGCCACTCCTGCAAAATATACGAAACCGCCGTCTGCGCCGCGCTGTCGGGGACTATCACCTTCGCGCCCGTGAAAAGCGTCTTGTCTATCTGCGGGCTGATGCTTTTATACAGATCCGTCGCGGCTTTTACGTTGTATTCGGGGATTGTCACCGCTCCCGCGAGCTCGCGGTAATTATCGCCCTCCATAGAAACCTGCTTCGGCACAACGCCCTCGGCTCTCTCGTATTCGGGGATCGCGCTCATAATCGCGTTTCTGTCGATAAGCATACAAAGCACTCTGCGGAAATTCTCGTTTTTGAACAGCGCGAAATTGCTGTTGAACGCCAGACCGCACGTTATATTCCCGAACTCGTGAACGTTGTAGGAGCTCCCGAGCTGGCTTCTGTCGTTGTTGGAAACGGCAAGGCAGCTTATGTCGCCGCTTTTGAAGTCGGAGATAAAATCCTCCTCGTCCTCGATGAAGAAGTTCAAGCCCGACGGGCATATCTCCTGCGTTTCGGCGTTCTTCGTGTTTTTTCGGAGAATGAGGTTGTTGATGTCGGTGAAGTTATATGGGTTGTATGTCCAGCTTTCGAGATAAAACGCGCCGTTTGACGGCGTGCACTCCGCCGAAAGCCCATAGCGCCCCTGCGCTTTATTGAAGTACTCCTCGCAGCACGGCATTGCGGGCGGCTCGGAGAGCATGCTCAAAAGCCGCGGGTTCGGGGTTTCGAGCGTTATTTCAAGCTCGAAATCGCTTTTTGCCTCCACGCCGAGCAGGCGGCTGTCGCTGATGCTTTTCTGATTTATAAGCCTGCCGTTCTTGATACAGAAATAATCCCGAGCGTGGGGAGCTTCGGTTTCGGGCCGGAACAAGCGCCGAAAGCCGAACACAAAATCGTGGGCGGTGCATTGCGCCGAAAAGCCCTCTCTGTCCGTCCAGTAAACGTCGTTTCGGAGCTTGAAGCTGTACGTCAAGCCGTCCTCCGAAACGCTCCAGCTCTCGGCGACGCCGCTTTGCAGCGAGCCGTCCTGCGCCGTTGTCACAAGACCCGTGAACATATTCGCGATGATAGTGTCGGCGTTCGGATCCTCGGACTGCTGCGGGTCGAGCGTGTCGGGGTTGCCCGAAATGTCATACTTGAAAATGCGCCCCTCGCCGTCGTCGCGCTTACAGGCGGGCAATGTCGTTATTATCATTAAAGCGGCAAGCAAAGCCGCGAGTTTTCTTAAAAGTTTAATAGCAAGCGCCCCTTAAATAATTAAATTTGGAGATTTTTGTATTCCCGCCTGCGGCGGGGAATACAAGGCTTATATAGGCAACACCGCACAAAGATTGTGCGCTGATTGCCTATAATTATTTTACCATATCCCGCGAAAAAAATCAACTATGTTTTCGTTAAAATAAAGCGTGAGTCAAGTATTCCCCCGCCTTTGGCGGGGGAATACGCGGGAAAAAGGGAATTTCACAAATCGAGCTCGACCGCCGCTCCCGCCTTGAGGCTTGCGGGAACGTCGATAAGCCGCTGGTTTGAGCTTCCTCGGAATTGCAGGGAGAGCGACTTTTGCTCCTCGAGGAATTTGCCGTCGACGAGAACGTCCAGCCGCTCCAGCAGGCGCTTGACGCTTTCCTCGCGCTCGGATTTTTCGAGAAGCTCCTCAAACGTCCAGCCGCTGAAGCTCCAGACGGACAAGCCGCGTTCTCTGAAACGCTCGGCAAGCTCGCAGAGCGGCTCTGCTTGGCAGAACGGCTCTCCGCCCGAAAACGTCACGCCCGTGTTCAGCGGGTCTTCAATACATTCGCGGAAAAGCTCGTCCGTATCGACGAGCCGCCCGCCGCCGAAGTCGTGCGTCTGCGGGTTCTGGCAGCCGGGGCAGCCGTGCGGGCAGCCCTGCGTGAATATCACATAGCGGAAGCCAACTCCGTCGACAATTGATTCGGAAACGGTTCCCGCGATTCTTATCTGCATAATTAAAACTCCTAAGGTAATTCTCCCCGCCTGCGGCGGGGAGAATGATTTTAGCTTCTGAATTGCTTCGGTCTTTCGATGCGGTCAAGCTCGATCTCCTCCGCGCGGCGGTGACATTCGGGACACTCGTCGTCAATAATTCCCGTAAAGCCGCAGCACGGGTCGCGGTCTATCGGGTGATTTATCGCGCCGTAGCCGATGCCCTGATCCTTCATATAGCGCACCACCTGCTCGAACGCGTCGAGGTTCTTCAGCGGGTCACCGTCGAGCTCTACATAGCTGATGTGACCGCCGTTTGTCATCGCGTGGTACGGCGCTTCGAGCCGAACCTTTTTGAACGCGCTGATATTGTAATAAACGGGCACGTGAAAACTATTTGTATAAAAATCCTTGTCCGTGATGCCCGCAATCTCGCCGTAGCGCTTCTTGTCAATCGCGATAAAGCGCCCCGAAAGCCCCTCGGCGGGGGTCGCCAAAAGGCTGAAATTCAGCTTGGTCTTTTGGCACTGTGCGTCAACCTTTTCGCGCATATGCGTGATTATTTCAAGCCCCAGCCTCTGCGCCTCCTCGCTTTCGCCGTGGTGAACGCCGATAAGCGCCTTAAGGCACTCCGCAAGCCCGATAAAGCCGACGGAAAGCGTGCCGTGCTTCAGAATTTCCTCAATGCTGTCGTTCTCGCCGAGCTTCTCGGAATCTATCCACACGCCCTGCCCCATAAGGAACGGGAAGTTGCGGACGCGCTTTGAGCACTGTATCTTGAAGCGCTGCAAAAGCTGCTCGAACACCATATTCATCATCTCGTCGAGGCTCTTGTAGAATTTTTGTATATCCTTGTTCGCCTCAATGCCGAGCCTTGGGAGATTTATCGTCGTGAAGCTGAGGTTGCCGCGCCCCGTGACTATCTCGCGCGCGGGGTCGTGCGTGTTGCCGATAACTCTTGTGCGGCAGCCCATGTAGGCGATTTCGGTGTTGTAGTCGCCCTCCTTGTAGTATTGCAGATTGAACGGCGCGTCGATAAAGCTGAAATTCGGGAACATACGCTTTGCCGAAACCTTCATCGCGAGCTTGAACAAATCGTAGTTCGGGTCGCCATCGTTGTAGTTCACGCCCTCCTTGACCTTGAAGATATGAATCGGGAAAATCGGCGTTTCGCCGTTTCCGAGCCCCGCCTCCTCGGCGAGCATAATGTTGCGCGTAACCATACGCCCCTCGGGGGTCGTGTCGGTGCCGTAGTTAATTGATGAGAACGGGTTCTGTGCGCCCGCGCGGGAGTTCATCGTGTTGAGGTTGTGGATAAGCGCCTCCATTGCCTGGTAGGTCGCGCGGTCGGTTTCCGCCTCGGCGATTTTCTCCGCCTCGTCCTGGAGCTCCGTGAACGTGTCGCCGTAGCTCGCCGCGAGCTTTTCCCACTCCTTGGCTTTATAATCGTAATTATCCTGCAATTTAGGATACAAGCCGTCCTCGCGCTCTATCTCGTCGGCGTTCGCCTTGACGTTCGCGAGAACCTCGCTGTAATCCTTTTTGTATGTGTACGTAAGCGCCTTGGCAAGGTTCACAAGATACATTCTTCTGAACGTTTTCTTGACGCCCTCCGCCATTGCGTAATCGAAATTCGGGATAGACTGCCCGCCGTGCTGGTCGTTCTGGTTGGACTGAATAGCGATGCACGCGAGCGCCGCGTAGCTCGCGATGTCGTTCGGCTCACGCAGGAAGCCGTGCCCAGTCGAGAAGCCGTTTCTGAACAGCTTGTGCAGGTCTATCTGGCAGCAGGTCGTTGTAAGCGTCATAAAATCCAAATCGTGGATATGAATGTCGCCGCCGATGTGCGCGTTTGAGTACACGGGGTCGAGCACGTACATCTCGTTGAACTGCTTCGCGCCCTCCGAGCCGTATTTCAGCATCGTGCCCATTGCGGTGTCGCCGTCGATGTTCGCGTTTTCGCGCTTGATGTCGCTGTCCGCCGCCGACGTGAACGTCAGGTCCTCGTATATCTTCATCAGCGTGGAGTTCATCTCGCGAGCTCTCGTGCGGTCGGCGCGGTAGAGGATATACGCCTTGGCGGTGCTGGTGTGCCCGTCCTCGATAAGGACGCGCTCTACCATATCCTGAACCTCCTCGACGGACGGATTGCGCCCGATTATCGTTTCCGACAGCTTCTGGCAGACCTTATCTGCTATCTGGAACGCCTCGTCGTAATCCTTCCCGCCGACCGCCTTTGCCGCCTTCATCACGGCGTTGGCGATCTTCTCGATATTAAACGGCACCTCTCTGCCGTCGCGCTTTTTGATCATTGTTATCATTGCCATTTTTTTATTTCCCAACTTTCCACAATATATTGTATCTGTTTGACGCTGTATTTCTATTATATAGTAATTTGAGAGATTTGTCAAGGTGTTTTTGGAATTTTGGGAATTATTTTTTATTTGGGCATTTTTGGGAATTAAAGAAAGAGGCAAGCGCGGGCTTACCTCTCTGTTTCCGTTAATTGCTTTGCGCGGTTCAGCAGCGCCTCCCTCTCGTTCGGCAGCGTTTCATCAACGACCTCCTCCAGCAGCCTCGCCAGAATCTCCCCCATAAGCGGGCTTGGTGGGACAATTCCTTTAAGGTCTTTGCCGCTGATCGCTAGGGATTTTATCGTGAACGGCGGGGCTTCGCGGCTTATCTCCTCGGCGATTTGCATTGCCTCGCGGATCTTCGGGATTCGTTCCAGACAGAACGGCGCTTTTGCCGAGTCGTCGGCGATGTGCGATTCCATAATGTCCGCGAACAGCTCCGCGCCGTGCTTCGCAAGCGCCCGCCTGATGTACCGCCGTGACGTGTCAATGGGAATGTCGTGATAATGCACGATGTGAACAACTCGCTCGCGAAGCGCGTTGTCGCACTTCAGCGCGCGAAGCAGCTCCCCCGCCATTTCCGCCGAGATCGCCGCGTGCCCGTAATAATGGCACTCGCCGTCCTTTTCGGTTCTGCATTGCGGCTTTCCCAAATCGTGGAGCAGCATCGCAAGGCGCAGTTCCACCCTTGGCGGCGCAGACTTGACCGACCTTGCTATATGTTCATACAGCGTGTTGTCGTGGAATTTCGAGCCCTGCTCGTAGCCTATCGTGTCGGCAAGCGGCGGGATAATCACGGAGAAAACCGCGGGGAATTCGAGCAGTACGCGCTTAACGTCCTTGCCGCAGATAAGACGCTTCAGCTCCGCGAAAATGCGCTCGGCGGAAACCTTTCGCAGATCGTTTTTGTGAGCGTTCATCGCCGCGGCGGTGCTTTCCTCGATAGGAAACCCGAGCGTCGCCGAAAAGCGCAGCGCCCGAACCACGCGGAGCGCGTCCTCGGAGAAGCGCTTGTCCGGGTCGCCGATCGCGCGGATTACGCCCGCTTTAATATCCCGCTCCCCGCCGAACGGGTCAGCAAAGCCTCGCTTGGGACTGAATGCTATGCCGTTCATCGTGAAGTCGCGCCGCGCGAGGTCGTCCTCGATATTTCGCGAGAACGAAACGCTGTCGGGGTGGCGCCCGTCGGAATACTCGCCGTCGACGCGGAACGTCGTAATCTCCACGGAAACGCCCTTGTACAGCACCGTCACGGTGCCGTGCTTTATGCCCGTCTCGATAACGCGGCAGTCCGCGAACACGCGCTCGGTTTCGCGCGGGGATGCGGCGGTCGTGATGTCGAAGTCGTGCGGCGAGAGCCCCATAAGGAAGTCGCGCACGCACCCGCCGACTACAAACGCCGCGAAGCCCGCGCACTCCAGGCGCTCCAGAATTTCGCATATTTGAAACGGTAAGTCCACGTTCGGCACCGCCTTTCCATGCTAAATAATCCCCCGTTCGGCGAGGGATTAAATTTATTTGCGTTTTCCCCCGCCGAAGGCGGGGGAAAACGCATGATTATTTTTGAATTTAAATCCCCCGACCGCGGGGGATTTGGTTCGCGTAAAAATTGTCAATTATCAATTTTACATCGCACATTGTTCACCTAAAGCCGTAAAGCTGCACCTGCTCGAAGCCGTCCAGCAGGTCGTCGGACATTGAGAACGCCACGTCCACGCCGCGGGCTACGCACTCGATCGGGTTCTCCGCAATAAAGCACGGCGCGCCGACTCTGTCCGTGATAAGCTCCGCCAGACCGCCGAGCATCGCGCCGCCGCCCGTCAGGAGAATTCCCGAGCTTAAGATATCGCCGACAAGCTCGGGCGGCGTGCTTTCGAGCACGAGCTTTATCTGCTCGACAATTTCCATTGCGTTGTCGTGCAGCGCCTCGTAGAGGTCGATGTCCGAAATCTCCAGAGCCTCGGGAAGTCCGCGCAGGAGGTTCCTGCCGCGCACCGTCATTTTCTTCTCGCCCGTCGGGTTAAACACGTTGGCGAGCTCCATTTTGGCTTTCTCCGCCGTTTTTTCGCCGATTAGTATCTTGTATTTTTGCGTAATGTAGCGAATTATCGCCGCGTCGAATTTGTTCCCCGCCATTTTAACGGAGCGCGACTGAACTATTCCGTTGAACGACGCGATAGCCACGTCGGACGTGCCGCCGCCGATATCGACGACCATTGTGCCCGTCGGCTTTGAGATGTCAACTCCCGCGCCGATAAGCGCCGCGATAGGCTCCTCGATAAGGAAAACCTTTCTCGCGCCCGCGGACAGCGCCGCTTCTACAACCGCTCTTCTCTCAACGTCCGTAACGGAGCTCGGAACGCACAGAATAACGCGCGGGCGAGCCATCATACCGCCGCTTACCATACTGATGAATTCCTTTATCATCGCCTGCGTCATATCGTTGTCCGAGATAACGCCGTCCTTCAGCGGACGCACCGCGACGATGTATTCGGGCGTTCTGCCTATCATTTTGTACGCCTCCGTGCCGACGGCGACGACCGCCCTTTTCTTGCGGTCGTAAGCCACAACGGACGGCTCGTTGAGCACGATGCCCTTGCCCGCGACGGTGATGATAATGTTCGCGGTTCCCAAATCTATTCCGATATCTACAGCCATAATACTCTCCTGCTTGAATTGTTATTGTTGTAATGCGGTGTCAGTCGTTCCGCGGGGATTTTCATTTCTTATTTTTCCGATAATTACGCTGATTATTAACGTTAATCATCGTGAAAGCACCGTTTTTTGTTGCCGATAAGCTCCCTTATCATTTCCGTTAAAACCATTTTGCGCACGGGCTCCATACGCTCCATAAGCTCGCTTGAGCCGCTGTGCCGCGAGGATTTTTTCACCCTCGCAAACCGCACGGGAACGCGCTTTGCAATCGCCATTGAGATAACCTCGACGCACTTATCGCAGCTGCACGCGTTAAAGCGGTCGAGTATCAGCGGGGCTTCGTGCTCGAGCGCCAGCTGTGTTAAATTGACAACCACCGTGCCGTCGATGTCCGAAAACTCCTCCCCGAATTCGCGGTCGAGGTCGCGCCGCAGAATTCTCGAGAGCGGCTCTCTGCCCGCTAATTGCCGCGGGATCCGGCTTTTCCCCGCGAGAATTACGGGGTTCGCGGCGCCCTTCTGCTTATCCTGTTCTATAAGCCGCATAACCTGCGGGGTTTTGTTGCTGCGCTGAGGAGTGATCTCATCGGATTTTCCCGCACCGCGGCGCGTCTTTTTAGTTATATTTTGCTCGGCGGCTGTTCCGCGAGGCTTTTTACTCATTTTCCTGAACTCGCTTTCTTCTTGTGAGGCTCGATAAGCTCCTTGACGAAATCCCGAAACTCCTTTGCGGACTTGCTTTTCGGGCTGTAGGTGATGATGCTTTCGCCGTGCGCGGGGGCTTCGGCAATTGAAACGCTCGCGCTGATTTTCGTCTTGAAAATCGTCGTGCCAAGCTGCTCGGCGATAACCTGCGCGATGTCCTCAACGTCCTTTGTAAGCGTCAGGCGCGGGTTGTATTTGTTGAGGATAATTCCGCGGACGCAAAGCGATTTGTTGTAATAGCGCTTTACGGCGAAAATCGTCTGCTTGAGCTGGGCGATGCCCTGGAGCGACAAAATCTCGCACAGCATCGGAATAACAAGCTCGTCCGACGCGGTGTAGGCGTTGATCGTAAGCACGGAAAGCGCGGGCGGCGTGTCGAGTATGATGTAGTCGTATCTCTTCGCGAGGGCGCTTAGCTGCTCGCGCAGGACGTACTCGCGCCCCACGCCCGTCATCTCAAGCTCCAAGCCCGACAGCAGGATATTCGACGGCACAACGTCGCACGTTTCGCCGCTTATTATCGCGTCGGTTATCTCGCAATTTCCCTTCATCACGTCGTAAATCGTGAACTTGTCATCCGCCTCAACGCCGAGGCTGAAGCTCAGATTCCCCTGCGGGTCGAGATCGACGGCGAGAACCTTATAGCCGAGCCGCGCGAGCTCTCCGCAAATCGAGCCGCAGGTCGTCGTTTTGCCGACTCCGCCTTTTTGATTTGTAACTGCAATTACCTTTGCCAAGCTTAACCCCCCTTGCTTCGCGAAGCGAAGCAATTGATACATTATTAAACAGGGGCGCCGGGTGAACCCGCGCCCCTTTTAAATCAAATCCGAATTATTTCAATATATCACGCCGCGATCAATATCCCTCGGGGTCAATATACTCGCCGCTTTCGCTGTCCTCCGCGACATAAACGTGATAGTTGGTCTTGCCGTTCTTCTTTACGAAGTACATCGCCGTATCGGAGAACGAGAGAAGCTCGTTGACCTCCTCGGTGTGCTCGGGGCAGTACGCGATGCCTATCGAGGCTCTTACGTTGATAAGCATACCCTCCTGTGTGGTGTAGCCGACGTAAAGCTGGTCGATAAGATCCATTGCTATCTGCTCCGCGTTTGCGATGTCCGCCTGGTCGGTGAAGCAGAGCACAAACTCGTCGCCGCCGAAGCGTCCCGCAAAGCCGCCGCGGTCGTCAACCTTGGTTCTGATAGTATCCGCGACATAGCGGATAACCTCGTCACCGATAGTGTGCCCGTAACGGTCGTTAATAAACTTGAAGTCGTCTACGTCGATAAACATAACGCAGATCTTCTTGCCGCCTCTTTGCTCGATCTCGTTCGAGAGCATTCTCGTAAACGTGCTTCTGTTGTAAAGCTGCGAGAGGAAGTCGAAGCTCGCGCGCTCCGTAAGCTGCATCTCCATTTTCTTCTCGTTGTCGATATCCGTAAGGACGCCGATTACGCGAAGCGTTTCGCCTACGCGATCTGTAATGCACGTCGCCGAGAGCGATACCCAGATCATCGCGCCGCTTCTTGTCATAAGCTGATACTCGCTTGTGAACTTGGTCTTGTTTTTCAGCAGCTTGGGCATATCGTGCTTGTATCTGTCCGCGTCCTCCTCGTTCATAAGTCCGTCGAGGAAGCGCCCGTTCTGGAGCGTCGCTGCCTCGGTATTGATATCGAATTTCGCAAGCAGGTTGTCGGAGCAATACATTGTTTCCTTATGGAAATCCCACTCGAAAAGCATATTATCAGCCAGGCTTGCAAGCGTGCGATAGCGCTGAGAGCTGAGGTTTACCTCGTCGAGGAACTCGTTGAAGGAGCTCTGGATCATACCAAGCTCGCTTCTGTCGTTCTTCGTGTCGAAGCGCATTGACGAGAAGCCGTCCTCAAGCGTGATGTTGTTCATCTTCTTGAGCATATCGTGCATCTTGTTTACAAATCTGTTGATGATGATAAAGCCGATTGCCGAAGCCACAAGCGCGGAAACAACAACTACTATCCAAGCGATGATGTTGGATCTCGAGGAGAACGACGAGAAGCTCGCGGAGTCGGAAACGCCGACCCATCTCCACGAGGGAACATTCGGGACTGCGCCCGCCGCAAACGCGAACTTGCCGCTCTTGTCGGTATAGATGTTGTTTGCCGCCTCCTTGTCGGAGGTCGCGGTTTTTACGTGGCTTACAATATTGCCCACGTTGGAAGAAATTCCGTTGTCAACCTCGGAAGCCTTCTTGATTGTGCAGCTGCCGTCGGAATTTATCGCGTTGCCGTCGGTATCGATAAGCATCAGGTGCCCCGTGCCGTCAAGGTAGGAGCCGCCGAGAACCGTCATCAGCGCGCTGTCCTTCTGGGGGGAGATAACAAGGCAAACGTATCCGAGAAGCCCGCCCGTCTTCTCTTCGGGGTTCGCGTAAATCTCGTGAGAAACGAAGAACGTGTCCGTCATATCACCGTACTTCTGCCACGAAACAATGCCCGATACCGCGGGCATATTCTCCGCGTCAAAGTTCTCAAACGTACCGTTGTCCTGCTTGCCCTGCGCCGAAATCACAACTCTGCCCTGCCCGTTGATCACGAGGGCATCGTAAATATCCGGATTGTTTTCGGCTACGGCTTTAATAGCGTCTTTGCCCTCCGTGTCGCTTTTCTTGGCGGACGAGATAACGCTGCTCATTTTTGCAAGCGCCGTTGCCTCCGCCTGATAGCTCTCGAACACAGTGTAAACCATTCCCGCCTTCGACAGCGAAACGTCGGACAGCTCGCCGAGCCGGACGTTATCGGTATAGCCGACTATCGTAAACGTGCCGACTACTCCGAGGATCAACACAGGCACTATCGCGAAAACGATAAGAACCAGGATAAGCCCAAACTTCATACTTGATTTTTTCATCGTTCATCCCCCTAGGTTTATGTTATTCATATATCACATTTCAAAAATCTCGTTAAAAATCTCGAAATTATTATTTTCTCCCGAACGGGTCGTCATCGTCCTCGTCGGAGTCCTTCGCGCGGAGCTCCTTCTGAACCTTCAGGATAAACCGCCCGATTTTGTCCTCCTGCGAGGCGGTAAGCCCCTGGAATTCGCACCCATAGCCCTTGATAGCGCCGTCGCTGTCACGCTGTACGCGCAAGACCCTTGCCGCGGCATTCAGCGGGGTATCCGTTCTCAAATCGATATCAAAGCAGATGAGGTCGTCCTCCATAAACTCATAATCGGCGCAAATGATAAACACGCCGCCGACGTTTATGTCCCTCACCGATATTTCAAGCGGCTCGTCAAAGCGGACGGTTTTTTCATCTCTGACGAAAAACAGCGCCCTGCCGCTTTCGTTCACCTTTATTTTAAAGAACCGCCGCCGCTCCTTTAAAAGCTCCATTTCTCCCGACTGGATAAGCCTTATGTTCATCTGCGTGTCGATAGACATTGAAACCGCGCCGTGATACATCACTCTGTCCGCGCTTTTCGAAGTTGTGACAACGGAAACGATTTCGTTGCGGTCGAGCTCGGGGAGGTCCTTGCCCTTAATAATAACGATAGCGTCGCTTTCCGCCATATCGCGCGGCAGTGTAAAGCCCTTTTCGCTCTCAACGAGGATTTTACCTCTCTCGTCAATAACCTCGACTTTAATCACCTTGCTCCCGAGTACCAAACGCATCAAACCCTTATCCTTATATTTGCAGCAGTGTGCATAGTTATCCACTACTCATTATACTATATCTATCCGAATAAATCAAGTGGTTTTTATAAAAATTCTAAAAAAATGACAGTTTTTTTTTGAAATTTTGTAAAAACGCACAATTCGGAAGCAAGCGGTTTAGAGGTAAGAGGTAAGATCGGGGCGCTTATCTCAGCAGGTCATATATGTCCGATGGGAGAGGGCTTTCTATCTTGATCACTTCTCCTGTCGGGAGAATCAAACGCATTTTGCCGCAGTGCAGCGCCTGTCTTGATATCTCGCTTCTGTCGCCGCCGTACATTTCGTCGCCGCAGAGCGGAAAACCGAGATGCGAAAAGTGAACGCGTATCTGGTGCGTCCGCCCTGTTTTCAGCGTTATTTCGAGGAGCGTTTTGCCGTTTCCGCGCAAAATCGGCTTGTAGAGCGTCACGGCGCGCTGCCCGTCGGGGCGCACCTCGCGCTTGATTATGCTGCCGTCCGCCCGTCCTATCGGGAGGTCTATCTCGCCGCCCGACTCGATTTCTCCGCTTACCACCGCAAAATATGTTTTTTCAATTCTGTCCGCCCCGCCGCCCTTATTGCCCTTACTGCAAAAAAGCGATGCGGCGAGTTGGTTCTTGGCGCAGGCGCAAAGCCCCGACGTGTCCTTGTCGAGGCGATGGACGGGTCGGAACGCGCTGTTCGGGTAAAGCGCCGCGTATAAATTACCAAGCGTGTCGCCGTAATGAACGATTGACGGGTGAACGGCGAGCCCGGGCGGCTTGTCGAAAACGACAACGTCCTCGTTCTCAAACGCGATTGCCGCCTTTATATCGGGGTTCGGGACAATCGCGCCGCTGTCCTCGATTACGATTTTGATTTCATCTCCCGCCGCGAGAGTATCGACCGTTCGAAGAATTTCTCCGCCGCGCGTCAAGCCGCCGCTGTGCTTCAGCGTGGCAATCAGCCTGTGCGAGAAGCCGCGCTTTTTCAGGAATTTTTCCGCGGTTTCACCGTTTTCCTCGCTCGGGACGGAGAAATTCAGCTCCCTTGTCACTTTGTAAGCCCGAGCTTTGTAAGCCCGTTGTCCTCCGCGAACGAAATTACGTTAAACATAAACAGCACCTGCGAATAGTCGTCGAGCTTTACAAATCGGTTTAAATCCGTGTTGATATAGCGCATATCCACCATTGTGATCTTTTTGTAATGCTTCGACAAAAACGGCACGAGCGAGTGGGCGTAGCTGTCCTTGATGATGAGCAGCGTCTTGTCGGTGTCAACGTCGGTTTCTATCGTGACGATAGGCACGTTGGGACCGGTGAAGCCGGAGTACTTGTCCTTAACGTCCAGATACTCGCGGACGTAGAGGCTGTCGTATTTTTTTACGTCCGCGCCGTTTATGCTTGTGAGCTTCACGTTCGGCTCGCCGTCCGCGAGAACATAGTAATCAATAGTATCGGGCGTTACGCTGTCATCGAGGGTTTTGCTGTAAAGCGTGCCGCGGAAGTCGTTGCTGGCGGTTTCGATATTGAACGAGCCGAAGCCGTATGCCGAATACTCAAGCGCCTTCGCGGCGGACTGATACGCGCAGAACGCCCCGAGGCTCGTCCAGTGGTGGTCGGTTCTGTAATAAAGATACTCGCCTGAGTTGCCCGCCAGAAAGCTGCGGCAATCGATAGTCGTGATATCCTCGGTGTTGCGATAGCACTCGTCGATAAAGCTCTTCTGCGACATAAGCCCCGCGTGCGTCGGGATTTTGTTTATAAAGAACTCCTGCGCGGTGGGAGCGAGCATAAAGAACATTTCCTTGTCGGGATAGCGCTCGGCGAAGCTGTTCATCGCGGCGACAGAGGCGTTCACCGCGTCCGCATCGTAGCTTCGGAACGTCTGCACCATCTGGTCGTCGACGGTGTAAACGCCGTTAATCTCATCTCTGCCCGAAAGCCTTTGAATTCCGTTTGAGGCTTTCACCCAAGCCTCGCGCCCCGCGAGGTGGTCGCTGAGATACGTTTCAAAATCGTCCTTGAACGCCTTGCCCTCACGGTTGTTGATATACTTCCACTTGACGGAATCCCAGACCTCCTTCGGGTTTTTCGCGCTTTCGAGCTTCTTTGTATTCACGACCGACGGGAATTTGGCGAGCGAGCGGTTCTCGTTCTCGCTCGTGCTCTTCTTCGGAAGCACCGCTGTGGTGACAGCCGTTCCGCACAAGACAATGGCAAACAATCCTATCATCAGCTTGTGAGGAGTCATTTTAAAGTTTAGTTTCTTCATAAATCTCACCTTATTTTAATTTAAATTTCAAAATTCCGTTGCCGCTGCTCCGCTCGTTGTGTTCGGTATGGACGTTAAACTCGACCTCCGATATGTCTTGTCGACGCTCTGCATCAAGATTGTTTCGGTATAGGCGTTGAAGTCGACTTACGATAATATTAAGTCGTTACACAGCGTCGTGGGGTGCGAGGGGCAAACCCTTCGGGGAGCGGGGGGACGACAAAAATCCAACAAAAAGCGGGCATTCCCCCCGCTCCCCTACG
>CAYSHU010000024.1:0-17373 GCA_964430965.1 uncultured Ruminococcus sp.
ATAGAGATCCTTTAAGAACAAGAAAACTTTTATTAAATAGACGTGAAATAAATAAACTTTTTGGAATGATTAAACAAAAAGGAGTATCTCTTGTTCCTACAAAAATGTACTTTAAAGGTAATAAAGTTAAAATAGAGGTTGGTATTGGTAAAGGGAAAAAATTATACGATAAACGTGAAGATATGGCCAAAAAAGATGCTGAACGTAAAATAAATAGAGCATTAAAAAATAACTATTAAAAATAAAAAAGTGAAATTTAAGGAGCGTCCCTAAATTTCACTTTTTATTTATCTTTCATCATGATCTTTTTTTGTACCTTTTACAAAATATGAAATATCAGATTTTTTATCATGAACTATTTTTCTTACCATACTTAATCTATCTCTTATAGTAAGATTCTTCTTTTTTTCTTGTACAACTAATTCTTTATCATAGTTCAAATCACTAACATTTACAACTTTTGAATGCATTTTTTCCATAATTGCAAAATTATAGTATTCTTTTTCCTTATCTGTTAATGATACCCCTGTTTTTCTTTCCATATCTGCAATAGCTTGATCTAAATCTAAACTTAAAACTGCATTTTCAATCCAATTTTTAAACCAAGGTTCTTTTGAATATTGAAGTGTAAAATCTTCTATATACTCTTTATTCCCTTGTACTACTCTATGTTGTGTTCTTCCAATTGTTTGTACATTAGCACAAAAATCATAACTAAATAATGGAGCAAGTCTTAATCTATTATCTTCGCCTTCAATAAGGCCCCACTTCTCATTTGATTCATTTTCATTAAATACAATTTTATTAAATAAAGTTTGTTTTATTAATCCTTCTCTAATTTCTTGTCTTGTTTTTTCTAACTCTTCATTTGGTAATTTGTACTTTTTGTAATGTTTTTTTATATATTTATCTGTTGCCTCTAAAATCTTTTCAAAATCTAACAATAGTCTATTGGGATTACCTTTTATAAAAGCTTTTCCTCTTATTAACTTTTCTTTACCTTTTAAAAAGTTTTTAGTTAAATGAAGATTTTCGAATGAACCGTTTTCATTTGTATATTCACCTTTATAATATATGGTTGCATCTATACCTATTTGTTTAGCAAGTTGTGGAATCAAAAAATTATTTTTTTCCGAAATATTTAAATACTCTGATTTTATTTGAGTTGACATATTTGCAGGAACAGTTGCTAAATAATCATCAAGATTTGAACTTAAAATCCAAAACTTTCCTATTTTACTGTCTGCAAGTCTTCTTCTTGAAATCTCAAATGCATAATCATTTAAATTTATAATTCCATCTTCATCTGGATCAATATGCTCATTAAATTCTTTACTATTATATATACTATATAATCTAAATAATGAATCACATCTTCTATTATAAAACACTCGCAGCGCGGATTTTTTCGTGTATGCTTCGGAGAGCTTTCCTGTGTTGTCTATCGTGTAGCCGCCGCTGTCGGGCGCTACCCAGAGCCACATCGCGTTGTCGCGGAACATATTGTCAATGCTCGGGAGCGTCGCGCAGGCGGTTATCGCAATGGGCTTTCTGCCCGTTCTGTTGTCCTCCGCTATCGCATTAAAGCGCCCCGCGAAGGAGGAAGTGGTGAGCTCATAGAAGCTCTGCCCGATTATGTCAACATAGCCGTCGCCCGGGTAATAATCAAAATTGCTGTTGTTCCACACCCAGATAAGGTTGTTCAGCCCATGGTATTTTGTCAACCTGTCGAATATCAAAACCCACAGCGTTTTGTAGCTCTCCGCGTCGCCGCCCCACCAGAACAGCCCCGTGTCGCCGTCGGGGATAGGCTCGAAAATAATCGGAATATCCGCGTCGGCAAACTGCTTGAGCGTTTCGGCAAGAAGGTCGATATCCTCCGCGAGCGCCATTGCGCCCTGCGGGAGCAGCTCATTGTCGACCTGCAGCTGCATCGGGTCTTTATCAAGAAGCGCAAGCTCGGACGGGTCAACCCTTTCAAGCGCCGCTACCAAATCATAGCTTTCGGGCAGCGTTCCGCGCGTTTCGTTCGGTGAATACCAGTGCCAGGTGTAGGATAAAATGCCGCCGTCGGCGTTCCATGTTTTCGCGTGGTCAAGCTCGTCTATCATTACCGAGGAGGAATACGGGTCGTCCTTAAGCGCAAGAGCGAGCTCGCTTACGCGAATAGCGGGGAAACGCTTCGTTTCAACATAAACCGCCTCAAGCTCGGCGTTTGAGCCGCAGGAAACGTTCTGCGCCGCAAAAACCTTGTCGCCGTATTTGAACGTTAAATTCTGCAAAAGCTCCAGCGTTTTCGCGGAGGGCTTTGGCGTGACGCAAACGCCGCCGACAGCGTAGGCGCTGCTGCCGACTCTGTCGGTGTCCTCAATGATAATACAATCAACGTCCGCCGTGCCGTTTCCAACGGTGAAGCGCAGGGCGTTCATTCCGACCGCAATATAGAGATTGTCAATGGCGTAAAGCCCGAACTCGCTCGTTTCCGTGTCCGCGGGAATGAAGAACGAACCCTCCTCCGAGTCGCCGACGTGGAGCGTTATTGAAGCGCCCGTTTTCGAGCGTGCTTTTAATACAATTCGGTAAAACTGCGAGGCGGTGACTGTCGCGACCTGCGTGACGTGCTGGTCCTTGCCGAGCGACACATATCCGTCGTCGTCGCCGTTCAGCAGATTACCGTCCATATCCCGCTTAACGCCGTCCGTCGCCGCCTTTTCTGCCTCCAGCCGCGCCGTAAAAACCCGTCGCGTAATCGCGTATTCCTGCGGGCGAAAGCCGTCCCTCGTTTCGTCAGCGACGGTTGAGGTCTCCGAGGTCACGGAGGAGCTCGCCTCGGAGCTTTCCGAGGCGGGCTCGTTCTCAATTTTCTGACAGCCTCCAAGCAGCATTACCGCTGCGAGGGCAATTGAAATTAACTTTAAAAATCTTTTCATATTATCCTTATTCAATAACAATAACGTCGCCGTCGTGGATTTCCTCGTCAAGCCGCGCTATTTTGCCGTTTACCGTTATTGTCGCGGCGCTTGAGAGGAGCTCGGTGGGGTTGTCGGAAAATGTCGCGGCAACGTCCAGGAAAATCGGAGGAGCGCCGTCGGCGTTCGCGGGAAATTCCGCTTCAATGCCGTTTACCGTGATCCGAACGCCCTTTGCTTCGGGTTTTTCTTCCGTAACCTTTGCGGGAGCTTCGGGCTTAGGTGCTTCGGGCTTGGGCTTATCGGGAATATCGGCGGTTTTTTCTTCGATAACCCTCGGCGCGTTCTCAAGGGAAATTATGTCGCCGCTTTGGAGAATAACCTCGGGGGAAGCCTTCCTGTCGTTTAAAAGAACGCTCTCCGTTATGCCGTTGACCTCGAGGAGCTTCCCAAGCGTTTCCGTTTCGACAAGCTCCACGCTGTCGCCGTCCCAGATGCGGCGCTCGGCGACTATCTCTCGCCCGTTTATCAGTATGTAGCGCCCCGCGCGGCGTTTCTTGCCGAGAAGCGTGACGGTGCAGGAGCGAATCGTTGACAAATCGAAATAATCCGAAAGCCGCGCCGTGCCGTCCGCGCCCTTTTGCGCGGGAGTTATAACGACCTCGTCACCCTTTGTGACTACTGTATTCAGCGATGCGGGCTCGCCGTTCACGGTGATTTCGGAGGGCGTTGCGGGCTCTCCGCGGAGCGTTATTTTCTCGCCCGAAACAGTAATATTTATTGTCTTGCCCGCGGGCGCCATAAGCTCCTCGGGCTTTATCTTCGCGAATCCCAGCAGCTCGAAAACCGTAAGCCGCGCCGTGTCAAGCGCGCGGAGCTTTTTGCCGTTTACGGTGACGGTCGTGAAGTCGTAGGACACGCCCTCGCCCGAGCTTATCGCGATGCCGAGCGGCGTGGTGTGCTCCGCGCCGAGCGTCATATTTTCGGGCGCGATGATCCCGCGCAGAAGCTCCCGCCGCCCCGAAACTATCCGCGACACGTCGACGTTTAATTCCTCCGCGACAAGCTCCGCCAGACCCTCCAGCTTACTTCCGCCGCCGACAAGGAAAACCGCCTGCGGGGGCTTGGCGTTCGCCGAAATGATCTCGCTCGCGATGACCTTCGCGAGCTCCCGCGCGGCGGGCGCGATGAGCTTCATGATCTGCTCGTGCGTCGCCTTGCAGTCCATAAGGAGAATGTTTTTGTACGAGATTTCCTTCTCGGCGGAGGTTTTCAAAATCTCCGCGGTGTTGAAATCAACAAGGAGCTCCTTCATAATCGTTTCGGTGATTTCATCGCCCGCCGTCGTCGCCATACCGTAAGCCACAACGCTTCCGTCGCGCGAAACGGCAACGTCCGACGTGCCCGCGCCGATATCACAAAGCGCGATGTTGATCAGGCGAAGCTCGGGAGGGATAACGGCGCTCATTGCCGCAATAGGCTCCAAGGTCAGCCGCGAAACCTCGAGCCCCGCGTTATTCACCGCGGTGCAAAGGCTCTCGACTACGTAAGCAGGAAGAAACGCGCCGATTATGTCCGTTGTCAGCCGCTCGCCGCGGTGACCCTCGGGCTTCTGCACCTTAAACCCGTCAAGCGAACGCGAAATCACGCTGTGCCCGACGCAATAGAACGACGCGTTGTCGTTTTCCTTTGTGAAGCTCTCGCACGTCCGCCGCACGGCGTCGAGCTCGGTTGCCTTCAGCGCCTCGGGCGTGATTATCTTGTCCTTTGGCAGCTTGTATTCCCACGACGCACGGAGCGTTTTCAGCGCGCGCCCCGCCGCCGCGATGCACGCGTTTTTGAGAGAGATTTTCTGCCGCGCCTCGAGCTCGCGTTTAACTCGCCTGATGTCCCGCGACACGGACTGAATATCCTCGATCTGCCCGTCCGCCATAGAGCGGCTTTCGTGCACCGCCGTCACCATATCGATAACCCGACAGCCGCCCTGCGGCGTTCGCTCCGCCAGCACGCCCACAACGGTGCGCGTGCCTATATCCAGCGCGAAGATTATGTCGCCCTGCGCGTTTTTCTTGGGCGCGGCGGGAGTATCGGGATTCGATTTTTTTGATTTTTTCTCGTCCATAGGTTACATCACTCCGTAGGTAATCTTTAAAGTTTCGCCGTCAACCGCGATACCTTTGCTTAATTTTATCGGCAGCTTCTGCTCGGCGGAGAAGCCTATCGTTTCGCCGTCCTTCAGCGTCACGTTGCCGCTTAATACATACGCGACAATATCCAGCATAAAACCGCGAATTCGATTTAAATCGGCGGTTTCGCGCGGGACGTAGGTTTCCATTTCCTGCTTGCCGAAGCGCCTCATTCCGTAAGTATAAACGCCGCTTTCCTTTTCGTTTCCGTATAAGCCGAACCATATCCAGCATAGATATGGCAGCTCGCCGTTTTTCATCGTCTCGGCGAACGCGCGGTACATATCGGGCGGGAACACCGCGCCCTCATTGTAAAAAGCAAGCGCGTTCTGCTGATTAAGCGCCGAAGCCGCGAGCTTCACATAGAGCTTCCCTTTGGCTGTTATATCGTCCGTTTCGCTCAACACGCACACGATAAGCTGCGCCTTATGCTCCTTGACGATTTCCGCACCGTCCTTCCACATATAGTTTCCGCGTGCCCAGTATTCCGCCTCGCCGTTCGGAACGGGCGCTTCGATAAGCCCGACGACAACTCTCATTCCGTCAACGTCCGCGTAGACGAGCTTGCCGTCGTCCTTTTCGTCGTCAACGTGTTCACTCTCGGCGATTTCAATGCCCCAGTCCGCTTTAAAATCCGACAGGAATTTTTCCTTGTCCCACTCCGGCTCGGAGAGGAGCACAAAGCCCGCAAAGCTGCCGACGTCCTTGCTGTAATCAAAGCCGTTCGCTTCGTGGTGTTCTTCGCGATTTTCTTTTTTCTTTTTGTTGAAGTTAAATAATCCCATTAGGGTAGCCTCCTGATTAAAATTTAAATTTCAAAATTTATTTAAAAAAATTTCAAAATTCCCTCACCGTATGCTCGCTCCGCTGCGCTACGCTGAGGGAACCGGTCAAGATTTTGCTTGCGCAAAATCTTGACACTTTTTGAAATTTCACACTTCGCCGGTTGTTTTAATCCTTGATTTTCAGCGCCTTGCGCAGCTCCTTCTCCGCAGAGTTCATCATCACGACAAGCAGCGTGTCCTCGCTTAAAAGCATTGTGTTACCGCGCGGGATTATCGTCCGCCCGCCACGGGAAATGCTCGCGATGTTGCAGCCCTCGGGAATCGACAGCTGCATAAGCGCCTTGCCCTCCAACGCGTAGTTTTTCGGGAGCGTTATCTCCATAAGCGACGCTTCCTCGCCGTCGAGCTGGAGCAGCCTCTTCATCGCGGACAAATCCACCTCGTGCTCCAGGAGCTGAATGATATTGTCTGTCGCGGAGATTACAATATCCACGCCAAGCTCCTTAAGCGCCTCGGCGTTTTTCGGGTTATTGACCTTGGCTATCGTTTTCTCCACGCCGAATTTGTGCTTGGCTATCTGACAGCACACAAGATTGCTCTCGTCCTGCCCCATAACCGCGATTACGCTGTCCGCCTTTTCCGCGCCGCTCGCCTCGAGCGCCTCAACGGTCGTGCCGTTGCCGCTGATTACCTCCGCGTCGAGATTATTAGCGCAGAAGTGGCTCTGCTCCTTGTCCTGCTCGATTATCGTTATCGAATACCCGCGCTCCAACAGCGCCTTGGCGAGGTAAAATCCCACCTTGCCGCCGCCGACTATAATAGCCTTCATTTTATTACTCCTTTATGACTTTTTCGCGAAAACCAATTTATCGCCCTCGGCGAACGTCAGCTCCTGCCCGCGGTACATCAACAGCCCGCCGTTTTGGCGAATTACACCGAAAAGCACTTCCTCGTTTTCGTACTGTATGTCCTCGGGAGTTTTTCCGATAAACTCCTCGGGCACGTCTATCGTCGAGAAATGCACGGTGTGGTTTTCGAAATTCACCTCAACGCCCGCGTCGGGCTCGTCGAGAGCCGCGCACGCCGCCGTGACCGTGAGCTTTGTCGGGCAGATGACGTTCACGCCGAGGTCCTCAAAAACCTCGCCCTTATTCACGTCCGTTATCCGCGCGAAAATCTTCGGCACGCGGAACTCCGCCCGCGCCAGCTGCGACACCATAATATTCATATCGTCCTCGGCGGTGACGGCAAAAAGCGCGTCACAGGTGCTTATTCCCGCGCGCTTCAGCACGTCCGTGTCGATAGGCACGCCCGTTGTTGTAAACCCGCCGAAGCTGCTTGACAGCGCGTCAAACCTCTCGGAGTTCTTGTCGATTACGGATACGTCGTGTCCCTTAGCGTCCAGCGCGTCCGCCAGCGTCGATCCGACCATTCCGCAGCCTATTACAAGTACATTCATTTTATCATCTCCGTATTCGGGAGCCCGCCGCAAAGCGGGACCCACTTATTTTCCCACGCAAAACCTTTCAAAAACCTCGGCGATTATCTCTTCGCTTGCCGTCTTGCCCGAAAGCTCGTAGATAGCGTCAAGGGCGCTTTCGAGGCTTACGCCGATTGCGTCGGGAGTCACGCCGAGCTTTGCCGCGGCGCTTGCCTCTTCAATCTCGCCGACCGCTTTCAGCACGCACGCCCTTTGGCGCTCGTTAGCGAGAAATCCCGCGTCGGCGGTGAAGTCCGCCAAATTCAATCCCAGCCGCTCGGAAATCTCCCTGCCAAGAAGTTCAGCCGAGCGCTCGTCCTTCGCGGAAATAATCGCCGCTTTCCCAAGCCGGGCTTCAAGCTCCGCGAGGTCGAGCTTTTGCTCCAGATCGCTCTTGTTGACAATCGCGAGGGTTTTCTTGTTCTTCAGCAAATCAAAAAGCCGCCTGTCCTCGTCGGACAACTCGCGCGAGCCGTCGAAAACCGCCAGGACAATATCCGCGCTTCGGAGCTTCTCAAGCATCAGCTCCACGCCGATTTTCTCAACCTCATCGGACGTTTCGCGAATTCCCGCGCAGTCGGAGAGCAGCAGAATTATGCCGCCGAGATTTACCGTTTCCTCAACAATATCGCGCGTTGTGCCCTCAACGTCGCTGACTATGCTTCGGCGAGCGCCCGCGAGGAGGTTCATCAGCGTGGATTTCCCCGCGTTCGGCTTGCCGACTATCGCGCAGGAAACGCCGTTTCGGATAAGCCGCCCGCTGTCATAGCCCGCCGCGAGGTCGTCAAGCTCCGCTTCAACGGCGGAGATTTTCCCGACAAGCCAATCGCTTGTGACAACGGGGGTGTCGTCGTCGGGGTAGTCTATCCACGCGGAGATCTGCGCGGAAATTTCCATAATCATATCGGCGATTTTCTCACAGCGGCGATACAAAGCGCCCTCGCGCTGAGCATTGGAGGCGCTCAGAAGCTGTTCTCCCTGCGCCGCGATAATATCCGCGACCGCCTCCGCTTGCGTCAGCGACAGCTTGCCGTTTAACAGCGCGCGCTTCGTGAACTCCCCCGCCGCAGCGGGCTCCGCGCCTGCCTTCAGGCACGCCGTAAGCACGCGGCGCGTTACGTAGATACCGCCGTGGCAGGAAATCTCGCAAACGTCCTCGCCCGTATACGAGTGCGGCGCTTTGAACACGAGCAAAACGCCGTCGTCCAGCCGCTCGTCATTGTCGTATATTTTCCCGTAAGCCGCCGTGTAGCCGCGCATTTCGCTTATCGGCTTGCCCGAGGCGGGCTTGAAAACCCGCTCGGCGACCTCAAACGCGCCCTCGCCCGAAATGCGCACAACGGAAATTCCGCCGACCGCCGCGGGCGTTGCGACAGCGCATATTGTTGAATTATCCATAATCACTTTTTCTTCCCAAACAGCTTCCCGAAAAATCCCTTTTTCTCGCCGTTTTCGGATATTGCGGGCGGCGCGTCATCACCGTCATCATCGCCGCCGAATTCCGCCTTTGCCGTGCTTTCGTAGTCATCGGACATCAAGCCCATTAAAATCGGCTTGCGCTTGAACTCCTCGCCAATGTCGTTTAAGAGATAGGTGTATGTGCGCGTCGGGCGGTCAATGGCATAGTCCGAAAGGCTGTCGCATACAAGCACGTCCCTCAGCTTCTCCGACATACGCTCCGGAATTGAAGCCGCGGCGTTTTCGTAGTATTCCTCGCACGCTATGTTGTATTCCTCCGCGGGATTTCGCCCCGCTATCTGCGTCAGGTGAATTCCCTCGCGCAGATAGGTCGTGTAGTCAAGATAATCGCACCAGAACTCGTTTAAAAGCGCCGCGAGAATTCGGTTCTGGAGCGTCTGAAGCTCGTCCTCGGGGAACCGCCCGAGCGCCTTTTCGTACAGCCTCGGCGCGTCCTTTTGCCAGAACTCGCTGTTGTACGAGCCGTCAAGCAGCGAGTTTCTTCTTCGGAAAGTAACGTCGCGGTGCTTTTCTCCGATAAGCGTGTACTTCATAAGCTGCACGCGCTCCTCAAACGCGTTGTTTTCGGAAATTCGCTGAACGCGCTCCGCCTCGCGCAGAAGCACCTTGTCGGTGAGCACGCCCTCGACTTTTTTCGTCGGATAGTGCCGCCCCGCAAAGCCCTTTAAATCGTTGTTTTTGAGTATCGGGTCCTCAAGAGAAGCGAACGCGCGGCTTTCGCCTACGTCGCCCTGCCGCCCCGCTCTCCCGCGAAGCTGCATTGTGATCCTCGCGCTTTCTCTCATAGAGGTCGCGAGGACAAGCAAACCGCCCGTGCTGAGCACTAGCGCCTTGTCCGTAACGTCCTCTCCGCCGAGCCTTATGTCAACGCCGCGGCCCGCCATATTTGTCGAGATTGTCACCGCGCCGCGCTCACCCGCCCGCGCGATTATCCCCGCTTCCTCAAAGTCGTTTTTCGCGTTGAGGATAACGCAGCTTATCCCCATTTTGTACAGATCCGCCGCAATGCCCTCGCTTTCGCTTATGCTGTCGCTGCCGACGAGCACGGGGCGCTTCAGCTCCGCCGCCTCCTTTATCGCCGCGAGAATTGCCTTGCGCTTTTCCTTTTCGTCGCAGTAGAGCTCCAAAGGGTGGTCGGCTCTCGCCAGAGGCAAGCGCGTCGGAATTACCTGTGTGACTATTCCGTAAACCTTTTCAAACTCCTCGCGCGACTGCTCCGCCGTACCCGTCATTCCCGCGAGCTTAGGATAAAGCCGCGCGTAATATTGCAGCGCGATGCTGCCCATAATTCTCCCGCGCGACGAGATTTTCAGCCCGTGCTTCGCCTCGACCGCCGCCTGCAAATCCCCGGGGAATACGCGCCCTAAGGCGGCTCTTCCCGTGAACTCGTCAATCAGCACGACTGCGCCGTCCTTGACGATATAATCCCTGTCCTCGGTGAGAACGTCCCGCGCCTTGAGGCACGCGCATATCTTCGCGAGCAGCGTTTCATTGCCCGTAGCGTAAACGTCCAGCCCGAAGATTTTCTCCGCTTTGTCCGCACCCTCGTCGGTGAGATAAACGTTGCGGCTTTCGGGGTCGACCTCAAAGCACTCCTCGCCGAGCTGTTTCGCTTTTTCAAAATAATCCGCCATATCCCCGCTTTCGCGCACGGCAATGTCGCCCGCTATTACAAGCGGGATACGCGCCTCGTCGATAAGAATACTGTCCGCCTCGTCGACAATAGCGAAGTTTAATTCCTCTGGGAAGTACGGCTTTTCGTCAAACAGCACGAAGCTCCGAAGATAATCGAAGCCCGCCTCCTTAGCCGTCGCGTAAACCACCTCGTGCTTGTAAATCGCGCGGCGTTCTTCTTTGGGAGTGCTCGCCGTGACGCACGCGACGGACACGCCCATTTCGTCATACACGGGCTTCATCCAACTGTAATCGCGCTGCGCCAGATAGTCGTTGAACGTGAGAATGTGCGTATTGCCGCCGCTTATCGCCTCGGCGCACGCCGCGAAAACCGCGCAGAGCGTCTTGCCCTCGCCTGTCTGCATCTGCACCATTTTGCCGCGCGCCATAGCCAGCGCCGCCGCAAGCTGCTCATCGAACGGCGTAATCCCAAGCGTTTTCTCCACCGCGCGGTAAACTCTCGCGAAAACCTCCTCCGTGGATTTCCCGCCGCAGTCGCCGCTTTTCGCAAGCTCCTTTATTTTGTTTATCTCAGCCGAGTTTATCAATTAACTCACCACCTATTAGATAGTTAGAAATTCAGAGGTAAGAGGTAAGAGTTTGTAAAGTAAAAAACGCGCTTTACCGACACGGTATTCCTGCCTCTTAATCCGGCTCCCGAGCATTTTTCATTGTCAGGTCGCTGTCCTTGAATACTCGCGAGCCCGTCGCGCCCCTCTGCCCTTGGTATTTCCCGTTGTAGGGAGCTTCCGCGGGACGGTCGAGCTGCGCGAACACAAGCTGCGCAATTCTCATTCCCTCAACAAGCCTTATCGTATTGTCGCTTGCGTTGAAAAGCTCAAGCGTTATTTCCCCCTCGAAGCCCGGGTCGACCCAGCCCGCGTTCTGCACAAACAGCCCCATTCTTCCGATGCTGCTTCTGCCCTCAACAAAGGCGGTGAGGTCGTTTGGCAGCTTGATGTATTCCTTGGTCGTCGCGAGGACAAACTCCTTAGGCTTGATGTAAAAGGTCTTGTCCGACAGGCTCTCCCTCGGAGAAGTTTCCGCGGGCAGCGTGGGGTCAACGGCGCTGTAAACCTTTCCGCGCGGAGATACAAACCTGTCGTTCGCCAGCGGGAACGCAAAGCTGCCGCCAAGCCTCAGATCAAAGCTCGCGGGCTGAATGGCCTCCCCCTCGGTTATGCGCTTGCCGTCGATTGTGATGACAAGGTCATCGTTAAGGCGCTCCCTAATCGTTATGTCGGATAAAATCATCGTAAGCTCCTCCGCCGTCTAATTAAAGCCTTAATATCTCCACGCGCTTTTCTTTGCCTTGTTGATAATATACAGCAGCTCCGCGCCCTTGTTTTCCAGCCACCTTGTGACGGTGCGCGTGGTTTGTCCGCTTTTGGACATCTCACAAAGCCGCTCGAAGCTCACCCACTTCGCGGCGCAGACCTCTATATCCTGAAGCCGCAGCTCGGACAGCGGCACGTCCTTAACGAGAACGTAAAAATCTCTCAGCATACCGTCGGTCGTCAGCGTCCATTCGAGGGAGAGCTCGCTCTCATCGGCGACTATGCCCGTTTCCTCGCAGAGCTCGCGCACGGCGGCTTCCCTGCCCGATTCCCCCGCGACAGCGCAGCCGCCGGAGCACTCCCACTTGCCGCCGCTCGTCTTTTCGGGAACGCGCTGGGTAAGAAGAATTTCGCCCTTTCTGTTTATCGTCATCACCTGCACAACAATGTGATATTCCCCGCGCGGAATAGGCACGCCGCGCATTATTCTCTTGCCGAGCGGCCGGCGGGTAGATGTGTATAAATCAAAATATTCCATTATAATTTTTCTCTCCGTTATTCAAGATTTTTGTGAGTGACCTCACGCGGGCTTTCCCCGCAAAAAATATTATTTTTTTATTTGTTTTTTGTCAACAAAATCCACGCGGCGATACGCTTTAAATACTCTCCTCTTTGTTGGAAAGATTTTTATCTATAAAATCCCAGCGCCGCTTTACGCAGTCAACCGAGCGCAAGGGGTCCTCGGGGGTGTTGAACGTGTAGTCAATAAGCTTTTCAATAGTCGTTGACGCAACGTGAAGCTGTGTGTCCGAGGCGGCGTAGTAAATATAAACGTTTTCGTCCTTAACTATGCAGCCGTTTGTGAAGCTCGCGCCGAGAATGTCCCCGACGCGCTCCTGCGTGCGCGGAGCGATAAGCTGCCCGCCGGGTGCGGCGATAACTCTTGAGGGGTCGTTCAAGTCCGTTGCGAATGTGTAGATGATGTATCGAAGCCCCGCCGCCGTCGCCCGAACGCCGTGCGCTATGTGAATCCAGCCGCGCGGAGTTTTGATTGGCACGGCGCCCGCGCCGTTTTTAAGCCCCGTCGTCCTCGGGGAATCGCTTCTGTGCGGCGGCTCTTTTATCCGAAGCACGGGCGCGGTAATGTCCTCGCACATCGCAAGCGGAATTCCGCCCTCGCCGTTGGCGGTGAAATAGCCGTCGTGCTGGCGCGTGTAAAACGCGTATTTCCCGTCGACAAGCTCCGGGTGAAGACAGCAGCAGCGTCGGTCGTGAGTGGGCGGCGCGAGGTTCGGCAGGCGCTCCCAGTTCATCAGATCCTTTGTGCGGATAACGCCCGTCTGCACCGAAATGGGAGAAGCGTTCAGGTTTTCGGAGCAGAACACGCCGTAAATCCAGCCGTCCTCGTGCTTTGTTATGCGCATATCGTAAACGTCGGTTTCCTCCGAGATCGTGTCGGGCAGAAGAATGGGATAATCGCGGAAGCGGAAGCCCTCGGTGGGCTTGCGGCTTTCGGCAGCGGCAAAGAAGCTCTTGCCCTCCGCGCCCTCAACTCTCGCGATGAGATAATACCTGTTGTCGAAATAAACCGCGCCTGCGTTGAAAACGGCGTTAACGCCAAGGCGCTCCAGGAGGTTCGGGTCGTCCTCATAGCACATATCATAGCGCCAGATAAGCGGGGCGTGCGCAGCGGTGAGCACGGGGTTCTGATACCCGACGCACACTCCGCCTGCGTCCTCCGCGGGAGGATTCGGGCGGACGAGAAGCGCCTCTTGCCGCTCCACAAGCCCCTTCAGCCGCGCGTCCCATTGTTCCTTTGTAAGTGGCATAAATCACATTTCCTTTCGGGAATTTCGGAAAAATCATACATTATTTATATTATAGCATATTCTTGCGCAAATTGCAAGAGGGGGAGAGGAAATAGTGAATTTGAGGGTTTTTCCTGCCGAAGGCGGAAAAGCTGCGGGATTGTGTTCATTTCGCGACTAGTATTCTGCCACAAAATCCTCCCCCGTATGTTGTAGTTGACATTTTCTGCCGATTGATGTATAATGTACAAGGTGATGATGATGCGTGAAATTTATGACCCGATAATATTCGACCTTGACGGCACGCTTTTAAATACGCTCGGCGACCTCGCCGCGGCGGGGAATCGGGCGCTTTCTTCGCTTGGATTACCTGCGCATGAAACGGAAAAATATAAAAAATTCGTCGGCAACGGGATCCCGAAGCTTATCGAGCGTATCTGCCCGCCGAATTCTGACGAGGAAACGCGAGAGCGCGTCCACAAGTCGTTTTCGGAGTATTACGAGCTGCACAAATCCGACCTCACAAGGCCTTATCCCGGAATGACGGAACTTCTCGCAGAGCTGAAAGGCCGCGGCATTACCGTGGTTTGCAATACAAATAAGGACCACAAATTTTCCGTGGAGCTGCTGACGGCGTTCTTTGACGATACGCTTGCCGAAATTGTCGGCGCGGGGATCGGTTTCCCGACAAAGCCCGACCCCGCCGCGGCGCTTTATCTCGCGGAGAAATACAAAAAAAACGGCGGGCGGCCGCTTTACGTCGGCGACAGCAACGTTGATATGCAAACCGCCCGCAGCGCGGGCTTTGACGCTTGCGGAGCGCTCTGGGGCTTTCGCGGCAGGGCGGAGCTCGAGGCGGAAAACCCCGCGCACCTCGCGGAAAATGTCGAGGAGCTGCGGCGTATCATTCTTGAATAAACGCCCCTAAAGGGGAATAATAAATTCATAAGCATATTTTCTGAAAGGAAACTCTTATCTATGAAAAAAATCTCTACACTCTTATTACTCGCAATGGCGGCAGCGTTGCTTTCCGGGTGCAAAACGGGCAGAGCCGAGGAGGACGAGCCCTCCGGCGTCGCGACGATAAACGTCGACCCGAACGTAACGTTTTCAAGCAGCGGCGGCGTTTCAAATCCCGCGCCTGTTCAGCCCGTTGAAAACGATCCGAACGGCGGCGAGAGCCCCCAAACTCCGCCCGAGGCCTCCGAAATCACCGAATCCAGGGACTATGACCCGAACGCCTACTACACCTATATGACCAAGGGCGCGGGAGTTATGATAATGGGCGGCGAGAACGAGCAGGAGAAGATCGTGATCCCCGCGGCGATAAACGAGCGGACAGTCGTTTCAATCAGCGGCAGCGCGAGGAAAACGCTGTTTCCGAAAGCCAAAACGATAATCCTGCCCGAAACGCTTACGGACATTCACAGCTACGCGTTTGCGGGGTGCAAGTATCTTGAAAATATCAATATTCCAAGCGGCGTTACGGAAATCGGCGAGAATGCGTTTTTGGACTGCGTTTCGCTTGCCGAGCTTGAAATCCCCGAGTCGGTTAAGAAAATCGGCGCGAACGCGTTCAAGGGCTGCACAAGCCTTACAAGCATCGAGCTCCCCGACAGCGTGAACTCCATAGCCTACGGAGCGTTTGACTCGAACGTCGAGTTTTCGCTCACCTATAAGGGAATGACGTTCAACGCGTATAATATCAACGACCTTTATACGATGCTGTCTTAAAATTTTCCCCGCCTCCGGCGGGGAAAATTTTTATATTGACCAAACCTCGCAAAAAATATCAAGAATTCTTCACCGAAAAATGTTAGAATAAACAAGACGGGAGGTGAGCAAAACGGATTGGATAAAAAGCTTTCAGCGTTCGATTGACTACATCGAGGAGAACCTCGCGGGGGAACTTGACATAGCAGAGATCGCCGCGGTTATGAACATTTCGCCGTTTTATTATCAGCGGATATTCGCGATACTCTGCGGGATAACGGTCGGCGAGTACATCAGAAGCAGGCGGCTGTCGCTGGCGGGAAACGAGCTCACACGCACGAATGACAAAGGCGCGCGGATAATCGACATCGCGCTGAAATACGGCTATGACACGCCCGAGGGCTTTACGAGAGCCTTCGCTAGGTTTCACGGCGCAACGCCGTCCGAGGTGAGAAAGGGAAAGCCCGTCCGTTCGTTCGCAAGGCTCTCCGTCACAATAACAATGAAAGGCGGAAACACAATGGATTACAGAATAGTGAAAAAAGAGGCGTTTAAGGTGATTGAAAAGCGCACTGTCCAGACAATCTCCGAGGACAAAAACTTGCAGACTATCCCGAAGCTCTGGGAGGATTGCAACTCAGACGGCACGACAGAGCGGCTTTTAAATTACGCCGCGGACAAGAAGTACATCTACGGGATTTGCTACAATAACACATACGCCGAAGAAGCAACGTTTGATTATTCGATTGCCGCAATTTATGACGGCGCGGAAATCCCCGAGGGCTTCACGGTGAGCGAAATCCCCGCGCGGACGTGGGCGGTGTTCGAGTGCCGCGGCGCAATGCCCGACGCTATTCAACAGCTCTGGCACAAAATCGTCACGGAATTTTTCCCGTCGTCGGGCTACGAGCCGACTGAGGAGTTTGACATCGAGGCGTACACGGAAGGAGATATGACCGCACCCGATTACGAGAGCGAGATCTGGGTGCCGATTAAGGCTGAAAGCTAACAAGAAGCCGCCCCCGAATCCAAATCGGGGGCGGCTTTCTTTTAATTTTCGTTGATCTTCGACCCGCTCTTGAACACCAGCGCGGCAACCAGCCCGAAGAAGATCGCCGCCGAAATGCCGACCGCCGCGGACGTGAAGCCGCCCATAAACGCGCCGATTATGCCGTTCTCGTCGACAGCCTTGCGCACTCCTTTAGCGAGCAGGTTTCCGAAGCCCGTAAGCGGCACGGTTGCCCCGCCGCCGCCAAGCTCAACAAGCGGCTGATACCACCCGAGCGCCCCCAGAACCACGCCCGCGACAACATAAGTCGTCAAAATCCGCGCGGGGGTGAGCTTCGTGAGGTCAATCAAAACCTGCCCGATTGCGCATAATAAGCCGCCTATTAAAAACGCCCATAAATATTCCATATTATTCTCCTTATACTACTTTCTTGCTCCCCCAAACACTAATGCAAACCCTGATTTCAAAGTCGCGAAAAAACGGCTCTCTCCGCGCTTCGCGCTCCGTTCGCCTAGCCGCCGACTAAGGTTCCGCTCACTTCGTTCGCTCCACCTTAGTCGGCGCTTTTTTCGCGACACACTTCGCCGGGAGTGTTGCGTTAAGTCGGTACGCGCCTTTGATGCGTTCTTGTTACACTACTTGTTAGTGATTTCCACCACGTGACAAATCCCCGGGATATTCCCTCCCTGCTGCACCATTGTCGGCGACATCAGCGCGCCCGTGGCAGCATACAGTATCCTCCGAATATCGCCGGAGCGTATGCGGGATAAAAAGTGCCCGCAGATCATCGAGGCGGAGCAGCCGCAGCCCGAGCCGCCCGCGTGAACGTCCTGGCGCTCGCGGTCGTACAGCATCAAGCCGCAGTCCTTGTGCCACTTGTCGAGAGCGATCCCGTCGCGGCGGAACAGGTCATGCAGCAGATCGCTGCCCACCTGCCCCAAATCTCCCGTGACTATCAAATCATAGCTTTCGGGGTGGGTGCCCATATGCTTGAAATGCCGCGTTATCGTGTCGTAGGCCGCGCCCGCCATTGCCGCGCCCATATTGTTCAGA
>CAYSHU010000025.1:0-17251 GCA_964430965.1 uncultured Ruminococcus sp.
AGCGACGTGTTCATTTCTCTGTCGATATACTCCTCGGCGCAAAGCCCGACCTTTCCAAGCAGACCGCAGAGCTCCGTTTCATTCATAGAGCCGTGATTTGAATTTCCGGCGGCGAGCTCAATTAAATCCCGCACCGCAAGCCCCTTAAACCGCACGGGCTGCTGGAACGCATAAGCCACGCCCTTTTTCGCGCGCTCGGTCAGATCCAGCGCCGTGATGTCCTCGCCGTCGAGGAGAATACTCCCCGAGGTCGGCTGCTCCACGCCCGAAATCAGCTTCGCAAGCGAGGTTTTGCCGCCGCCGTTCGGCCCCGTAATGACCGTCAGCTTGCCCTTTGTCTTAAACGAAATATCGTTGATTATAGGTGTGCCGTCGGGCAGCGCCCACGTTAAATTCTTGATTTCTAACAACTCAAAAACCCTTTCTTGTTATGAGGTATATTAACGCCTGTTTTCCCCGCCTGCGGCGGGGAAAACGGCGTTTGTATTTTTTGTTTTCCCGCCGCGGGCGGGGGAAATGCGTTTGGTTCAAATTCTTACCTCTAATTGACGCTCTTTTCCACTTTCTCGTAGAACTCCGGCATCGCGATTTTGAAATTCAGCGGCTTGAACGTTTCGGCGCTGACAAACGCGTGTGCGCTTGTGCCCTCGGTGAGCAGCTCGCCCGTGGTCTTGCGCGTCACCGTATACGCGAACTCCACCCGCGCGGGCGTGAGCCGCGTTATTCTCGAACCGACCTCAAGCTCGTCGTCATATTTCGCGGGGAGGTGATATTTCACGGTGATTGAAGTCACGGGGAGCATCACGCCGCCTTTTTCCATCTCCGCATAGCTTACCCCGATGTTCTTGATATAATCCGTCCGCGCTATCTCAAACCACACGGGATAAACCGCGTGGTGAACAACGCCCATTGCGTCCGTTTCGGAATAGCGCACCGTGATTTCCGTAATATTAGTCATTTTACAGCTTCTCCCTCGCGGTCTGGATAAGCCGCGCGCCGAACGCGAGCAGCCTGTCGGGGAGCGGCTTCATCGCCATAATTATCGCCTTGTGGAAGCCGTTTTCGCATATCAGCAGCTTCCCCGCAAACATCTCGCGCACCGCGTGCTCGGCGAGCTTCTCGCTGCTGGCCGAAAGCGAGCGGAACTTCACGCGCGCGGTTTCATTGAACTCCGTAGAAACCGGCCCGGGGCAGAGCATTGAAACGTGGACTCCCGAATGACTGACGCGCAGCTCCTCGGCGACTGCCTGCGTCATTCTCACGATATACGCCTTGCTCGCGTAATAGGACGAGAACAAAGGCCCCGGCAAAAAGCCCGCGACGCTTGCGGTGTTGAGAATATACCCGCATCCGCGGCGCTTGAAATCCTGCGTGAACAGCTTAAACAGAATATGAAACGCCTTGACGTTCACGTCGAGCATATCAAGCTCGCGCTCCAGATCCGTTTCGGTGAACTCCCCGAAAACCCCGAAGCCCGCGTTGTTGATCAAAATATCGATATTGTATTTTTTGACGCTCTCATACAGCTTGAGCACCTGGTTTTCCTTTGACAGATCGGCGCTTATGCACATAACCTTAACGCCGTAATTTTCAACGAGCTCCCTTTTAAGCTCCGCGAGGCGATCGCGCCGCCGCGCCGTTATAATCACATTTATCCCGTGTTTCGCCAGACTCCGCGCGATATCGCGCCCTATTCCCGAGCTTGCGCCTGTTACTAATGCTATCATAGTTTTCTCCTTTATTTAAATTAAAATTTCAAAATTTCCTCACCGTATGCTCGCTCCGTTCGCTTCGCTCTCTGCGCTGCGCTACGCTGAAGAAAACGGTCAAGATTTTCTTCGAAAATCTTGACACTTTTTGAAATTTACACTTCGCTTGGTGTGCTGCCCTTGGTCTGCACACGTCTTTAATGCATTGTTGTAATGTTGCTGTTATTCTCCCCTCCCGCGTGCGCGTGATGTACGTGTTTTGGGGTGTTGTAAAATCTCGACGGCGAGTCAAGTGTGGGAGTGCTCCTAGCAGTTTTTGGGTATTGCCAAGCGAAGCAGCAAAATCCCTTGCATTAATCCTGACCGCCTGTAAGGGCGAAGAATAACACTCACGGTAAACAAGCAGTGCTACGCAACAATCCCTAACCGAATAATCTATTCTCTATAAATTCTCTATAAAGTAGTGTGAAAAAGCGGGCAAAGGGGGAAGAAGGGAGAGGGGGAAGAAGAGCGCGAGAGGAAACCCCTTAGGGAGGAGGGGGAAATGCCCGCTTTTTGTTAGATTTTTGTCTTTCCCCCTCCTCCCGAAGGGGTGTTCTCTCGCACCCCACGACGCAGAGCGTCGACCAGACATATCGGAAGTCGAGTTCATCTTCTATACCGAATTGCCCCGTTCAAATCTACTTTTGGGGAACGAAAAAATTAAGAAAAAAGGGATTTTTTACTTGCTTATTCTGAACGGCGCTAAGGGCAGATCAAACGCGCTGAACACCGTTACCTTGGCGTAATTTCTCCACAGATAGCGCACTCCGCACGGATTGAGAATATCCTCGGCGGTCACGAAAATTCGCTCGCCCGAAACGTCGGCGTAGGCGGGGTGATAAACGCCGTCCTCGCCGCATATTTCAAAGCCCGTCGGCTCGCCGTTTACCTTAAAGCCTCCGCGCGCGTTGCTGAATTGCAGCTCAACCGTGTCGCCGCGCCAGATTGCGCTCTTCAGAGCGGGCGCGAACGCGCCGTCGCAGCCGCCGTATACAATATCCAGCGCTTGCATCGCAAACCTGTGCCCGACGGGTCGCTTTTCGGCGGGGTGGAGGTTGTCACGCTCGCCGCAGTCTGTCAGCACTGCGATTCCCGTGTTCTTTATCGTGTCGTAAATGCGCATCTGCGCCTCTCTGATAAGGCACCACGCCTCGCCGTCGGGGTCAGAGCCCGCGTACATCTGAAGCTGCCCCAGGACAAACGGCATTGTGTCGTCGTGCCATGCCTCGCGCCAGTTTCTGATGATCTGCGTCATCAGCGTGTAATAGGCGTGCGGGTGAACCTCGTCGCTTTCGCCCTGATACCAAAGCACGCCGCCAAGCGTGTACGGGCAGATGAAATTCACAACGCTATCAAACAGCACTCCGGGCGAGCGCGGATTGCACGGCGCGTGGGGTCCGGGGAAGCGGCTCTCGCCGCAGGCCGCTTCAATTTCGGTCTGTGAAGCGTTCGGATTTGTTTTCAAGAATTCCTCGACCTTAGCGTCCCAAGCGCTCTGATATTTCTCATATTCGCGATACTCGGCAATGGCCTCGTCGACGGTCTTTCCCGTGAGATACGCGTCGTATTCGTCAAAATAAACCTGTGCGCCGCCGCGGGAATAATCCCTGTTGAGCCAGCACGACGCGGACGTTCCGCCGCGGGTGCACTCGATTATCCCGACGGTAACTCCCAGATGCTCGGACATTTCCTTAGCGCAGAAGTACGCGACCGCGCTCCAGTGACGCGCCGCGTCCTTGTTCGCGAAAGTAGTCCACGTATTTTTTTGCAGCTGCTCGGCGTGGTCGGGGTCTGCCAGCGTGACCTTCGGGAATTTGTAGTAGCGCACGTCCTTTGTGGTGTCGTTAGCCAGTGCTTCCTCGCCGCCCTCGCATTTTTCGAGCTCTAATTCCATATTCGACTGTCCGCCCGCGAGCCACACCTCGCCGATTGCGACGTTAGTAAAGTGGACGAACTCGCCTGTTTCCGCGTCGGAAACCGTCATATTCATATATCGGCACGCGCCCATAGGCGGAAACACCACGCTCCACTTGCCGTTTGTGATTACGCACGACGTTGTAAACCCGCAAAGTTCCGCGCGGATAATAGTCCCGTCCTCGCCCGTGCCGAACACGCAGATATTTTTCCCGCGCTGGAGAACCATTTCATTGCCGAAAATCGGCGCGACCTGAAATCTAGCCATAACTACCCCCGATTTCTTAATTTAGAATGGATAATGTAGAATTTGCGCACACTCTGTGCGCGTTTCAAAAACAGCTATCTTTATTATAACATAAATTCAAGCGGCGAAGCGCCGTGTTTTCGCGAAGCGAAAACAATTCATGTTTCAATAAAAACAGCGCACGGCGCAGCCGCCAAGCCGCGAAGCGGCTTTTGCTATTTTTATTATAACTTATTTTCCCGCAAAAGTCAAGTTTTATTTGAAGATTTTGGCTGAACTCGGCACTCGAGGAAAAACTGCACAAAGTGTGAATAAATCTCCGGGAATCGGGGAAAATATTTAAGTGCCGAACCGCGCCGCTATCGCGTTGCGGGGAGTTTTTCAAAAAAATTCCAAAAACCCCTTGACAAATCGGGAAGATTGTGATATAATAATTAAGTTAGTTACTGGGGCGTCGCCAAGTGGTAAGGCAGTGGACTCTGACTCCACCATTCCGAGGGTTCAAATCCTTCCGCCCCAACCATAAGCTCGTCAACCCGCATGGCTATGCGGGTTGATATTTTTTATCCCTGAAAAATCCCCGAATAATATCAGATAATTTCATTTTATGGGTATTCGATTGAGAATTTCTATGGCTCTATCTTCCTCGCGGGGGTAAAGGTGACTGTAGGTGTTCCAAGTTATTTGAACGTTGCTGTGACCAAGTCGGCGAGCGATTTCCTGTATGTTTATGCCCTCGTTTGCAAGAAGACTTGCGTGAGAGTGTCGGAAGTCATGGATACGAATGTGAGGCAGGTCGGCAGCTTTCGAGAAGGCTTTATTCTTGTTTTCGATGGATGTATCACGAAGCGGACGTTCACCGCCGCAAATTCTGAATTCGTCTGTAAAGAGTTTTGAGGCTTTTCTTTGTCGCTCATGATGTTCTTTTAGTATTTCAATAAGTGGAGCGGGCATTTGCAGATCGCGAATGCTGCTTTTATTTTTCGGTGATGTTTCGACATCGCCGTCTTTTAATTTTTGCGCTATACTGCGGCGGATATGTATTATATTTCCCTCAATATCCGACCACCTAAGAGCGTTGATCTCGCCTTTTCGTGCTCCAGTGAAGAAGGCTATGTTAAAGAACACATAGTATCCCCAGTCAATTACGGTTTTGCAGTTATCTTTACAGGCTGATATGAATTTGATAAACTGATCGGATGTATAATAGTGGATTTCTTTGGATGAGGCTTCAATAGTGTTTGTTTCCTTAAAATTGCCAAGAACGGTAAGTGGATTTTTGGTGATATAATTCATTTTGACAGCATAGTTGAGGAGTGCTGACAAAGATGTATAGCCGTTTCTTTTGGTTCTGAGTGATATATCCTGCTTGCCAATTTCTATTTTCCAATTTGCCAATACCTGTTGTGTGAGCTTATCCAAGCGATAACTACCAAGATATGGAAGAACGCGCATTTTTAATTTATTAGCTGTACTGGCGTGAGAGGTAGAACGGGTTTCACTTTCGTGATACCTCATATACTCGTCATAAAGCTCTTGTACCGTCATTTTGCAGGACACTGTTTTCTTTTCCTTGAATTCACTTATTAGCCGCTGTTCCATTTGATTGGCTTCTGCAAACCCATAGGCGGTTCGTTCCACTTGTCGATATTTGCCATTAGCGTCGGTGTAGTTCACACGAACCCTATATTTCTGCCGCCCGTCCTTCTTTTCATTTGTTTTGGTTTTTGACATATCATAACCCCCTTTTCAATTGTATTATACTACTTTTTGAGTGATAAAGCAAGTAATTTAGAGATAAATTTGTTATTTGAAAGTCTATTTCTATACAAGATAAAGTGTGCCGAGGATACATAACCACCAGGAATATTGAGGTAAGTTTGTACAGTTTAGACCTTGAATATCAGCTCCATAAGAGTTATCATAGCACCAGCAAAGGAAAAGAAAGACAGTTGGAGGCTATGAAAATGAGGACACAGACATTCGGGGTTGAGCTTGAGATGACGGGTATCACAAGAAAGACAGCGGCGGAGGTCGCGGCGGCGTACTTCGGAACGGCGAGAGAGTACATAGGCGGCGGCTATGACAAATACGCCGCGAAAGACAGCACAGGGCGGCTGTGGAACTTCGTATCGGACTCGTCCATTCGCGTTGAGCGCGGCAGGAACGGCGAGGGTCAGCAAGTCGAGATGGTCACGCCCATTCTCCGATACGAGGACATTGAAACCTTGCAGGAGCTTATCCGCAGACTGCGTAAGGCAGGAGCAAAAGTGAATTCAAGCTGCGGTATTCATATCCATATCGGCGCGGATCAGCACAGTCCGAGGTCGCTGCGGAACTTGGTGAACATCTTCACAAGCAAGCAAGATATTATTTTCAAGGCGTTGGCGGTGGATTCCAACAGGCAGAGCTACTGTAGGAAGTGGGAGAACAGGCTCTCGGAGAGCTTAAACAAGAGCCGCCCGAACAGCATGAACAAGATCGCGGATATCTGGTATGCGGGTTACAGCGGCGATCGGAGTGCTCATTACAATTCAAGCCGCTATCACGCTGTAAATCTCCATGCGGTATTCACTAAGGGAACGGTGGAGTTCCGCTACTTCAATTCCACGCTCCACGCAGGTAAGGTCAAGGCTTACATTCAGTTCTGCTTAGCGGTTTCACATCAAGCGATAACACAGAAGTGCGCGAGTTCAAGGGTAACGGTCAGCGACAACGAAAAGTACACTTTCAGATGTTGGTTACTCCGCATGGGTCTGATTGGCGATGAGTTTGCTACTTGTCGTAAGTTTATGCTTGAGAACCTTGACGGAGATATCGCTTGGAGATGCGGTCAGAGCGCGTAAGGGGTGGATAAAGTCGGGAGAGAAATTCTCTCTCCCGAACACCTATTTTATATACGAAAGGAATTTTGAAGATGAAAAGAATTTATATCGCATACGGCTCGAATATGCACTTAGGTCAAATGGCAGATTGCAGCCCCGATTCGAGGCTGCTCGGCGTTTCGCAGATTGAGGGCTACGCGCTCGAATTTCACGGCAAGAACGGCGGCGCAGTCGCGACTATTGTGCCGCGAGAGGACAGTCGTGTTCCTGTTGTGCTGTGGGAGATTTCCGAGCGTGATGAGCGTAATTTAGACAGATATGAAGGTTTCCCTCGGCTGTACTTCAAGAAGGATTTTCGGGTGTATCTCGGTAAGCGCAAGGTCAGTGCGTTCGCGTATATTATGTCGAGTGGTTACGATATCGGCATTCCGAGCGAGTACTATTACAATGTGATATTAGAGGGCTACACCGATAACGATATAGACACAAAGCCGCTGTTTGCCGCGCTTTTTGCGGCGAGAGAGCATTGCTCTGTCTGATAACTTCCACGAATATATTTCTCTCTTGTTGAGCCTTGCGGTCGCGCCGTGAGGCTCTTTTATTATTTTCCGCAGACAAAGGAAAGCGTTCGGGAAAGTCGCGCCGAGTTTCCGTCCGTCCGAGATGTTCAAAGGGAACATTTTCAGACAGCGTTTCTGGCGGCTTGGCGGCGTTATTCGAGCGTTGGAAATTGTATAATTTTTAGTCTGTGGAAGGAGTTGAATTTATGGAAGGTTCAGTTGAATGGGGCTATGCGAGAGTGAGCAGCACTTCTCAAAGGCTCGATAGACAGCTTGAGCAGCTCAGAGCCTACGGTATTGACGAGCGTCACCTCAAGACCGAGAAGCAGTCGGGCAAGGACTTCGAGCGTGCCGAGTTTCTGTCGCTTGTCGGCACGGAAGAGGTCGCTCCCTCAATGAGAGCGGGCGATACTCTGGTTGTGTGTTCGCTTGACCGATTAGGGCGCAACTATGCCGAGATACAGCGATGGTGGAAGTACATCACGCAAGAATTGAAGTGCAGTATCGTTGTACTTGATATGCCTGTCTTGAACACAGGCGGTGATGGCGGTCTTGACAAGAATTTCATTGCCGATCTGGTGCTGCAAATTCTATCTTATGTTGCGGAGAAGGAGCGTCTGGCTATCCGAGAAAGACAGCGGCAGGGTATTGAAGCCGCACAGGCTAAGGGCGTGAAATTCGGCAGACCGTGCGTTCAAAAGCCAGAGGGCTTTGACGAAGTGGCGGCAAAATGGCGCGGCGGCGAGATTACCGCGACAGCTGCGATGAAAGCTCTGGGGCTGTCCAAGTACAGTTTTTACAAGTTGATTAAGGAGGAAAATTAAATGTTTCATTTTATGGGATTGCAATTCGGGAACTACGATTACAAGCTGCAGCAGATTATTCAAGACACGGACGGCAAGCCCGTTCAGAAAACGAGCGAAATTTTATTCTGGGTGGTAGCCGATGTCGGAAACGGAGTGCTTTATATTCCCGTTTCCAAGCTCGATGTTGAGATGAACAAGACCGTTGTTCCCTCGCAGCTTCTGGCTTGCTATTCGGATCGCACTCGCACCTTGCTTAAAAAGACACCTCGCGGTACAGCCACTATCCCATTCGGTGGTATTTTACAGCGTTGATTTGGGAGACTTTTGCCGTACAATTCAAGTGCAAAAAGGTTCAATTCGCCGTACAATTTGTGTTTTTAAGCCGTCTGCCCTCTGTTGGCAGGCGGCGATTTTTTTGTGCGTGAGAGCGTCAAGGGAGCGATTTTCGGAGTTTGGTAAGCGATTTTTCAGGTCAAGGGAGCGGTTTTTCAAATTTAGTGAGCAATTTTTTGATGAGGGTGAGCCGTTTTTCCGCTACACGAAGCCGATTATAAATGATTGTCGAGATAGTCTGCCGAGGTGTTTCACTCCATATCCCGATAAGGTTTTTGCGGCTTAACAGTTCGACTTAACAATAACATTTCGACTTTTGTTTTGTTAAGAGTTTCGGGACAGATTTCCTGCAAAATTGCCGTTCCGCTCCCGAAAAAACGAGATGAACGGACTTTTAGCATAACAAATGGCTTTATGAAAGGGGTTTCATTATGATTATTCAAGATTTGAAAAAGTGCGGCGCAGAAACACAGCGCAGACTAAGAGAGCTTGAGGGTTCGAGTGCGCCCGATCTTGCGGAGTTGGAGTTTCTTCGGCACAAGATGTCGGCGCTCCGTGAGCTTCAGAACTATGTGCAATATGGCGACTGGACACGTAAGGCTTCACGCGAGAAGTACTTTGCTCTTTTTAAGAGCAAGTTTAACTACGAGCTGACTGCGGAACAGTTCAACACCACGCGCGAGAGCCTTGATGTATTCGCGGCGCGGCAGAACAAGCGGCTTGAGCGCACTATCGGCGGGGCTTTGCGGCTGATCGAGCAGAACAGGATTGAAGAGGGGCTTGATTGTTTCTATGCGCAGACGGGTGAATTTTCGATAGAAGAATTTGATTATCGCATATCGGAACTGCTGCCCAAGATATCACAGAAAGACAGTTTGTTAGTGTCGGATTGCGCCGAGGAAGTGAAAATTCTCTGTTCTCTGATGAAGTCCAATATGCAGAAATGGCTCAACGGCGCGGATTGTGACAAATTGTCGTATCTAGTGTTCCTGCTGAACACCAAAGAAGAAGCATTTCGGAAGCAGAGGGCGGAGCTGATAGTAGGGCTGCGGAAGAAAGACAGTTAAGACCGCTGAAGCCTTTGCCCATAAGGAGTTTTTGGAAAAGTACTTGACAAGTTGAGGAGTGTTGTGCTATAATATGGGTGCGATGTAATTCCATATTTGTTCCAAGTATACACTTTGCCTTTTCGGTAAAAGTGCATGCTCTTTTTTCGTATACTTTGGAACGGAATTGCATCGCAGTAACGGAGCTTATGCTTTTTTGCAGTACGTAGCTTCGGCTGCGCACTTTTTAATTTGTGAGAAAATTACCGATACACGAAAGGCAGAATAAAAATATGGGTATTAAAAAAACGATTGCAGCAGTATTAACGATAGCTATGGTGTTATCGATAACCGCTTGCGCCAATAATGAAAATCCGAACAACGGTACAGAGAATGTTTCGGGAAATATTAAGATTAAAACCGACTACAAGGCAATGTGGAAAATTCTCCCAGAGATTGAAGAAACGCCAATTGAAAATCTCGTTTATGAATATGATATTGAGCTTGCGGGTATGGCGGTTACAGGTTATAAGGCTCAGTCACCAAAGGTAAGGATTCCCGACACGATTGAGGGCGAGCCTGTTGTCGGAGTGAATTTAAAGGACAGCACAATAACCGAAATTATTATGCCAGATACGGTAAAGCGTGCGGTGCTGAATAAAACTTGTCTGCAGTATGCGAATTATCCGTTAAGCTTGGATACCTATGAGGATTTGTTCGGGGAAATGTCAAGCTATCAGTCATATTCGGCACCAGGCTCTGCAAACGAAGGCTTTAGCGGTTCTACGATTGAGGCGGTTTATATACCCAATGGCGTTAAATATATTCCAAGCTCGGCATTTAAGAATTGCGGTTCTCTCAAAACAATAAATTTGCCTAATACAGTGACTTCATTAGGCGAGGATTGTTTTCAAGGCTGCAAAAGCTTGATGAGTATTACTTTTCCCGATAATCTTAGCTATGTGGCTGATTCGAGCTTTAGTGGTGGAAAAGATTATGAAAATATTGTTTTTACTTATAAAGGGAAAAAATATACATATGAGAACGCTAATGAACTTTATATTCTTATAAACTATCGTGACGGGTTGATGATCAAAGACGGCGTACTTCTCGACAGCGTTGAAGATATAACCGAGGCGGTGATCCCAGATACTGTAACAAAAATTGACGATTCTGCTTTTAGCAACAGAAAGAATTTGCGTTCTGTAATTATTCCAGACAGCGTGATTGAGATTGGCAGCTCTGCTTTCGAAGATTGTACAAGTCTTTCAAGCGTGACTGTTCCAATCAGTGTGAAAGAGATTGGAAATTATGCTTTCGAAGGTTGTACAAGTCTTACAAGCGTGACCCTCTCAAACAGCATAACTGAGATTAACGAAAGTGTTTTCAGAGGTTCTGAAAATGTTGTGGTTACATACAAAGGCAAGACATATAACTATGAACATCTTAGTGATTGGTTGGTTGATGCCGTAAACTTGGGCGATAGCGGTATGTTAATTGAAAACGGGGCATTAAAAGATGTGTCCAGAGAATTGACCGAGGTGGTTATCCCTATCAATGTGGTTAGCATTGGGCGAGAGGCTTTTGATGGTTGTACAAACCTTTCAAGCGTAACTATCCTTGAAAATGTGACCAAAATTGACGAGAGGGCATTTCGTGGCTGTGAAAATCTTTTAAGTGTTACGATACCCGACAGTGTGACCAATATTGGCAACAAAGTTTTTGATAATTGCACGAATATCAAGGTCACCTACAAGGGCAAAATATACGATTATGAACATCTTGATGATTGGCTGTATGACGCTGTTAATTTGGGCGAAAGCGGTATGTTGATTGAAAATGGTGTACTAAAAGATGTATCCAGAGAATTAACCGAAGTTGTTATTCCCGACAGTGTGACCGCGATTGACAGTGAAGCTTTCGAAGGCTGCACAAGACTTTCTGACATTACAATACCAAATAGCGTAACCTCAATTGGTAGTAAGGCTTTTTCTGGCTGCACAAGTCTTTCTAGCATTACAATACCAGATAGCATAACCACAATTGGCAGCGAGGCTTTTTCTGGTTGTACGAGCTTTTCGAGTGTTACGATACCCGACAGTGTGATTGAGATGTATGGAAAAGCATTTGATAACTGCTCGAATAATATCCAAGTCACATACAAGAGCGAGGTCTGCGGCTACGAGCAAATAAACGGCGGAATATCCAACGGGCAATTGTGTTTGGTTGTGATAAAAGATATGACTAACAAAACAGAAACTGAAGCAAAGCAGCAGCTTGAGGCGGATGGCTTTAAGGTCATCGCAACAACACATGAGAACAGTAACGATATTGCGAAAAATCATGTAATTCGCACAACGCCTACCGCACATGAACTGGCAAAGCGCGGCAGTTCGGTTTCTTTGGTCATAAGTTCTGGAGCAAGCAAATCTATTATTGTTCCTAATCTTGTTGGACTGTTGCTAGATGAAGCCGTAAAGCGTTGTGAAGAATACCATCTTTTGGTTCAATGGGAAATAAAATCAGACTCTGCGAAAAGAGGTATGGTAATCTCGCAAAGTATACCCGAAAACACTTCTGTAGATGAGCATACATCAATTACTCTCACAGTGTCTGAAGGTACTGAATAATAAACTTGTAAATGCCATCGCTCATTATGCGTACCTCAAGTTAGCTTGGGGTGCGTTTTCTTTTTGCCCTCAGATTGCCCGTTCTCGTGGCTTTTGGCACTCAGTCGGGTTTGTACTCTACCCTTGCCACAGGTCGCCACACACGCGAATTTAGGGCGTTCTGGCGGCTCTCTGTTTTCTTTGGCGGTAGCCCTTATAGGACTGCCGCCGTTTTTTTGTTTGCGGGGGCTGGAATTTGTGCATAATTACAGAATTTTTAGGCGTTTCGCTGTGCATAGTGCATAAATTCGGCTAAAAAACGCTTCAATATGGCGTGGCGTTACAGTCAATACGGCTTACTTCGTGAGCGGCGTTCTGACTATGGCTCAGCTCAAGCATTAGGGTAGGGCGGATATCCAAAAGAATTATAAGGTGTGAAATTGTAATTGTCGGAGAAGGAAACACGCAGATAATAGAAGTTGAATATGGAATGGTATCTTGAGAGTAACTCGGAATTTCAAGATCGGTCATTTCGCATAGGATAGGAAAATGGATAATTCTCCAACTCGCGGATAGGGTTACTCGGCAATAGACAGTTCGCATAGGCGATGTAATTTGACAATTCCAGAGTTCCCGATTGGTATTGCTTTAGGGGAGGTGGGCGGGTTCAGCCTAATTGAGCAATTCGCCGATTGGCGGAGTTTGGATATTCGGAGCGGTTGCTCCAGAGGGCGGGCGGAGGGATTTACATATGTGACAGGCGGTAGGCGTAGCAGCTTACCGCCTGTTTTTTTATGCCGTGAGTGGTGGGGCTATGTGTTCAATTTCGCCGTTCGGCACGGTATCGTTCCGTAAAGCACAGCAAGTGTCTGATTTGCAGGGCGGATTGTCATAGAAAGACAGCCGATATTTTGAAATGGAGCGGGGAGTGCTTGCCGTTCGGCGGGAATAGCAAGGGTATTTTTATTGAGTTTCGGTACAGAGTGCAGGATAATTTGCGGATTGTCGGCGAGTCAGACTCCTTTGTGGTATTTCGATAAGCATTTCATTTCGAGCATAGCTGCGCCATTCGGCAGGAATAGCCCTCACGGATACTACGATAACTCGCTCTGCAGAGCGGATTTGCAGGACGGGCAGCGTGATATATCCGCATATTGGATTGAGTTTCGCCGTTGGCGGAGCGATTTCTTTTGTGTATTTTCGATAAGTTGTTCTTGCAGATTGGAGTTGCTCTAAAAACACAGGATATAAACTCGTTCCGAGTGGAGTGGCGGCACACGGCACAGGATAACAGGCTGTCTTTCTGTGAGGTTTGCCGTTTGGCGGTTGATTGCTTTGCGCGGTATTCCGATAAGTTGATCTGCAGATCGGATTTCAACAGAAAGACAGTCAATAGTTTAAATTGATACGGTTAGAGTTCGCCGCTCGGCAGGAATAGCTCCCGTGGGTATTTTCATAAGAGGTTATTTTGAAACAGAGTATAGGCAGAAACACAGGATACTAACTTGTTCCAAGTGGAGTGGCAGCACACGGCACAGGATAACAGTCTGCTTCATGGTGAGGTTTCGCCGTTGGCGGTGGATTGCTTTGCGCGGTATTTTTCAGAAGCCCGTTTTTCTTGTCAGAAGTCGTGCAGGGCGATTGATATTTCGGAGCGGAGCGGTGAGGCTTGCAGTTAGCCAACACTATCTCGGCGGTATTTCGAGATAGCACTCCCGTAGCTTGAGTTATCCCACAGCCCAAATTAAGACAGCTTAAGCGGTCGGTCAGCAGATCCGACAGATACACTTTTAAGACTACCGAAAAACGGTACTGATAGTTTGTTCATCTCGCGCCGTCATAATTTTTCGTAGTTTCGGGAGCGCAAAATCACGCGCCGAGCGGGTACTCATTTTTGCTGCAAGGAATGTCAAAATCGGGTTGAGCCAGAGGGTGATTTCAAGGATAGCTTGAGTTTGTGATTATTGATTTGACGGTGCGATCTTAAATTGCAATTTTTTATTTCTCATCTGTTTGTGGTATTGAGTGGGGCGGGTGCTCTTTCAAGAACAGGCAGCGGCAATAGTGAGCCGCTTGGCGGAGCTATCCCGTGGCGGTATTACCATAGGCTTCAGCCTTGTTGAGAGTTTTAGAACAGGGCGAGAGATAGCGCACAAAGACAGGGTAGCGGGACTGTCAGATACGAGCTATAGGGTATTGGGCAGAGGCTCAACGCGCTTGTCAACAGGGCTTAGACGCGATTTAGCGCGTTAAAATTCACCGTACAATTTTACTCTTTCAAGATACAATTCACCGTACAAGGTTGAAAATTACCATATTTTAGGCGGTTCTTTACGCTCAATAACCTGTTGTGAAATTGCACAATTTCAACAAAGAAATTTCTGTAAAAACATCACATTGACTTAGATGTAAAAATTATTCTTATTAAGTGTATTAAGAGAACATACTCATTACGACTGCTCACACTTATCGCCAGTGGAACACTCGCTATACGGATATGTCTTTGCGCTCAGATCGCACTTAGTGTATTGAGTGAGCTTAAAAAATGCGGGAGGAGGCAGCAAATGGGATTGAAGATTGATTAGGTGTACTAAACATCCTCTTTATAAGCGCTATGAAGCAGATTGTGCCTCAGAAAGCTTTTATCGGGTGCGATTCCAGATCGGGTATTGCAGGAAGACGCATCCATCTATCGCGATGATGGCAGTTGAGGGCTTATTGATGAGGGTGGGCTGAGAGCAAACATATACCTTGTAACCTGCGCACGACAGTGCGTAAATTCAAGGAGGTATGTTTTTATGAACAAGAAGTATGAAATTCGCATGACCGATGAACAATTTAGGAGATTCGTTCAATTAGCTATTAAGGCACTTGAACGAATTGGCAAGATCGTTTGCGGCAAAAATTTTTCCATAGCCCATACGGCGTATGCAAAATACTTGGGAAATGGCTGCAATATAAGTTTTGCAGTACTTATGAAATTGGTTGTGAATATTCTCATGTATTGTGAGCAGCACGATCAGTATTGCGAGATGTACGACACCGAACACAAAAAGCCCAAGCTGCGTAAGCATATTGCAAAGGGTTGTATATCGAGAATAAAGAATGGTACGCCTAATGTAATAAGATTTCAGTTTCGTATAAGCAATACTATTTTTACGGGATACGATCTGTTGAACTTGTTAAACTTATATCCGCAGACTAAAGACCACAACGGCGAGGATAGGGTAGTGACCGCGGCAAAGATGGCTCTCACGGAAATTGAGTTTATCGCCAACAACAGCAAACTGAACGCACATGATAGTACTGCAGGAGGAAAGCTGAATATACAGAATGATTTCGATCTCAGCGGTTTAGCCAAGCCTAAGGCTATGAAACAGTTGGAAAAAACTCCCATGGATCATAACGTCCTGAATTTGGCGGATATAAAGTGCACGACTTTGGTAGAACCATTTGCCCGTACAATAGCGTTTACACTTAATAATCTTGACCTTTTTGATAAGTTTTATTGTGGTGATACCGATTATGGTTTTGTCAATTACATGGAGGTTATTGATAAGTGGTGTAATGAGTTGATTGACAGTATCAAGGAACAGTTCAAGGACTTAGCCGACACATTCACTCATAAGCGTTTTCGTATAAAAAAGGGTTCAAGACAAATTAAGCGGCTATTTAAGCGGAAAAAGACATTCCACCAAAGGCGGTATTATTGGCGCGGGAAGAACACAAATGATTTCTATAAGAAATTGTTGAAGAGAAGCCGTAATGTTACGCCCGATAGCCGCAAGGCTATCAAAGTAGCTGCTGCCGCTGCTTTGTATATTGTGATCAACGTCTCTTTTTGCGGCAATGAAAAGAATGCGGTTTCTACCTTGATGGATACATTCAGCAAGAAGCTCTCCAATCATGTATCAGACTTGAAGTATTTATCGGCTAATATGCCAAAGATTAAATATGTACAGGGTGATTTTCGCAAGACACTCAGGAAATACATAAACGATCCCGCGACTTTGATCATACTCGACCCGCCTTATCTAAAAGAATTCGGTCTGCTATGCGGAGATTATGAGAACGAGTTTACATACAAGGATATGCTCGATATGTTCAAGCTGCTGAAGAACGCAAAGTGCAAGGTTATCCTGTTTCATTCGCGCAGCTATTGGTTTGACAGCACGGCGGTATCCTGCGGATTTCGCAAGGTCGGGTATTATGTCGGCGGAAACACCAATAGTAAGCACACGCCGTATTTTACAGAGGTCTACTGCTTGAATATCAAGCCGAGTGTGAAGTTCTTTGACCCGAAGACCCACGGCGGGTTGTATTGAGGGGGTATGAGTAGTGGCTAAATCTGAAATAAATGTTAGGATTCCGCAGCCTGTTTCTATTATAACCGCACTCAAGCTGTATTATGAACACACCGAATTATCAAACGACAATATTAAGGAGCTTTTCGGAAACCTTTCAGGTGCAACAATTTCAAAGCTTAAAAAGAAGGTTTACATAAGGATGGCTGAAGAAAACACGCCTATATGGAACGCTATGTATGTTAATACTGAGGTTGCTTATAAGACATGGGGCATTGATGTCACCGATCTTGAGCGGCGATATCATAAGCTCAAGGAGTTGTCAAGTTAAATTACAATAACGAGTCGGTAACGACTCGTTATTTTTTATAATTTAAAGATAAGTACTATATTCGTTTGATGTAGAACCGCTTGAACAAAGACTTCGTCGGGCGTTTAAGTTGACATACATATCCCCGAAAAATCCCCGAATAAGTTGAAAAAGAGGAAGTTTTAGGGTGAAGGTAATTTGTGGGTATTCTCAATAAACCGCATAACAGCGCGATTTGTTTAAAGTTATTGAAGGCGGATAAAAATACTTGAAAGGCAAAAATAGAACCTTCCGCCCCAACCATGAAACGTTGACAAAAAAGATATTATGCCCACAAACGGCTGTACAAAGCCGATTGTGGGCATAATTCTTGCGAAAAACAGAAATCACCGTCCATAGATATTTTCGACAAAGAAGTGGACTTGAACCATCCCCTACAAAATTTTTGAGGGTCATTTTGTATAATATGTACAGGATGCCTGTGTGTGATTTTGATATAATCCCCTTAGAGTAGACACACGAAAAACAAAAATTTCGAGTGTTGAA